>JAPLJU010000089.1 GCA_026388445.1 Deltaproteobacteria bacterium | reverse complement strand
GCTCCGCCGTAATCCTTGCGGGTTACCACCGTGACCTTGGGGACCGTCGCCTCCGAGTAAGCGTGGAGGAGCTTGGCCCCGTGGCTGATGATGCCGGCCCACTCCTGGAACGTCCCGGGCATGTATCCGGGGACGTCGGCGAAGGTGAGAAGCGGTATGCCGAAGGCGTCGCAGAAGCGGATGAACCGGGAGGCCTTGTCGGAGGCGTTCACGTCCAGGACGCCGCCCGCGAACATGGGGTTGTTGGCGATGACGCCGACGGTCTTGCCCATGATCCGGATGAAGGCCACAAACATGTTTCTCGCCCAGAGCTCGTGGGGTTCGAAGTAGACGCCGCCATCCGCCACGGCGGCAACAACTTTCCTCATATCGTAGCCGCGCGTCGCCTTGTCGGGGATGATCTTGTCCAGCTCAGGGCACTCCCGGTCGGGACTGTCCGATGACGGCATCACCGGTACCGGGCTGTGACAGTTGTCGGGAAGATAAGAGAGAAGCCCCTTGATCTTGTTGATGCAGTCCTCGTCGTTTTCCGTGGCAAAGTGGCACACGCCGCTCTTGGTTGCGTGGGCCAGCGCTCCGCCGAGATCTTCGTGGGTCACTTCCTCGCCGATGACGGCCTTGATGACATCGGGTCCCGTGATGTACATGTAGCTCGATTTCTTGACCATGAAAACGTAGTCCGTCAGGGCCGGGGAATAGACGGCGCCTCCCGCCGTGGGGCCCATGATGGCGCAGATTTGGGGGATGTAGCCCGAGGCGATGGAGTTCCGGTAGAAGATCCCGCCATACCCTTCCAGCGCGGGCACGCCTTCCTGGATGCGGGCGCCGCCGGAGTCGTTGAGCGCCACGAAGGGCTTTCGGGCGTCGGTGGCCATGTCCATCACCTTCCAGATTTTCTTGGCGTGCATCTCCCCCAGGCTTCCACCGGTGCTGGTGAAGTCCTGGGCGGCGCAGAAGACAGTCCGGCCGTTGACGTTGCCGAAACCGGTGATGACGCCATCGGCGTTAATCTGTTTGTCGCCGAGCCCAAAGAGCGCGGAGCGATGCTTCACAAAGAGCTGAACCTCCTGGAAGGTTCCCGCATCGAACAGGAGATCGATCCTCTGGCGGGCCGTGAGTTTGCCGAGCTCGTGCTGCTTTTTCACCAGCGCCTCGCCGCCCATGGTCATCAGCCGCTCTTTCCTCTTTTCAAGATCTTTTATTCTATCTTCCGTGATGCCCATATTTCTCACCCCTGGCTTTTTATCGGTCTGGTTTTTAAAATCGCGCTGAAATAGCATGTATCAATTGTCAATGCAATAAGTAATTTGGCGGGCTTTTTCATCCTTGACGAACAATCCTCCAAAGTTATATAAAATCGTGGGTCTTAAAAGCGTAAATAACCGTATTTAAAGGATCTTGCGGTTTCAGTGATCACGGGCGTCCCGTGGGGCATCCGGAGGGTACGCGAATAGGAATCGAGAGAGCTGAAATTCCGTTGCAGAGGGTCAGGGATACAGGCACCAAAAGGAGGAACCATGAGATATGTAGACGAAATGGATTTGAAAGGGAAGAGGGTCCTTTGCCGGTTCGATTTCAATGTGCCGCTCGACGCCGACCTCAATATCGTCGATGACATGAGGATCAGGGCGGCGCTTCCGACGATCAACTACGCCTTCGATGAGAATGCCAAGGTCATCATCATATCCCACCTGGGCCGCCCCAAGGGGAAACGGGTGGAGCGGATGAGCCTCGCGCCGGTCGCCAAGAGGCTCTCAAGACTCCTCGGAAAGGGTGTGGCGATACTCAAGGACTGCGTCGGTGAGGAGGTCCGGAAGGCCATCGCGGAGATGAAGCCGGGTTGCGCCATCATGCTGGAAAACGTTCGTTTTCACCCGGGGGAAGAGAAAAACGACGAAGACTTTGCCAGGGAGCTGGCCAGCTGCACCGATGTCTACATTGACGACGCCTTCGGAAATGCTCACCGGTGCCACGCCTCGAACGTGGGGGTAACGAAATTCGTGAAAGAATGCGGCGCGGGATTCCTCATGAAAAAAGAGCTGACATACTTCAGCAGTGCCCTTGAAAAACCGGCCCGGCCCCTCGTGGCCATCGTCGGCGGATCAAAGGTTTCGGGGAAGCTGGAGGCGCTCGGCAACCTCATCAAGCTCGTGAACAAGATGATCATTGGCGGCGGGATGGCCTTCACCTTTCTGAAGGCCCAGGGGTGCGAGGTGGGGAAATCCATTGTCGAGGACGAGCTTCTGGGCAGGGCCCGCGAGATCATGGAAGAGGCAAAAGAACACGGCGTCAAGGTCTACCTGCCCGTGGATTGTGTGATCGCGGAGAGAATGGAGGAAGAGGCCGAGACGAAGATCGTGCCGGTCCAGGAAATCAACGCCCACTGGATGGGTCTGGATATCGGGCCTGCGACGATCACCCTTTTTACGGAGGCCCTGAACAACGCAAAGACCATCGTCTGGAACGGTCCCATGGGCGTCTTCGAGATGGACGCCTTCAGCCGGGGGACCTTTGCCCTGGCCCACAGTGTGGCCAACTCCTATGCCCTTTCCATCGTCGGCGGCGGGGACACCGATGTGGCCATCGACCGGGCGGGGGAGAGGGATAACATGTCCTACATGTCCACGGGGGGCGGAGCCTTCCTGGAACTCCTGGAGGGGAAAAAACTGCCGGCCATCCTCGCCCTCGAGCAGTGCTCAAGCGGGAAGAAATAAAACGGCGGACCGCTTCGATTCGTTAATCCACACAAAAACGGATGAGCGCCTTACCCTGCAAGGCGCTTCATCTATAACGGGCCCGGAGGGCCTGCGCCCTTTGTTGACCATGTCATGAAAAATCTGAGAATGATCATCGAGTACGACGGGACGGGATACTACGGATGGCAGCGCCAGAGCGGTGACGTCACGATCCAGGAGGTGCTCGAAGAGAGCCTGCAGAGGATTACCAGCGAGAAAGTGACGCTCCACGGATCGAGCAGGACCGATGCCGGGGTTCACGCCCTGCACCAGGTGGCTCATTTCAGGACATCGTCCAGGATCCCGGTGAGAAATCTCCTGCTGGGTCTGAACAGTCTCATCCCTCGAAATATCGTGGTCAAGGATCTGACCGAGGTGGACGAAACGTTCCACGCCCGCTACTCGGCCAGGAGCAAGACCTATTTTTACCGGATCTTCAACAGCGATGTGCGGACGGCCCTTCACCGGAATTACTGCTGGTGTGTCTTCAAGCCTCTCGACGTCGGACGGATAGCGGAGGCCGCATCCGCCCTGAAAGGTGTCCACGATTTTTCGGCCTTCTGTTCCGCCCAGACGGACGTGAAGAGCCCTGTCCGCGAGGTTTACGACACCGGCTTCGAGAGGGAAGACAGTTATTTTTTGAAATTTTTTATTGAGGCCAACGGTTTCCTACGCCACATGGTCCGGGCCATCGTGGGAACACTCGTTGACGTGGGCAAGGGAAAGATGACCCCGATGGACTTTCAGGGGATCCTCGAGTCGAGAAACAGGAAAAAGGCCGGCGTGACCGCACCGCCGCAGGGTCTTTTTCTCGCCGGAGTGAAATACGAATGAAAATTCTGGTGCTGGGCAACAAGGGGCAGCTGGGGACGGACCTCATGGAGGTCCTCGGTTCCGCCCACGCAGTTCAGGGGGTCGATATCGATGATTTCGACATCACCTCCTTTTCCGACTGCAGGGAAACCGTCGCGGAGTTCAGTCCCGATGCCGTTGTGAACGCCGCCGCTTATACCAATGTCGATGGCTGCGAAACGGAACGGGACCTCTGTTTTGCCGTCAATGCCGAAGGGGTCCGGAACATCGCCCGGATCTGTTCGGACCGGGAGATCAAGCTGGTCCATTTTTCCACGGATTACGTCTTTGACGGCACGAAGAGAAAACCTTACGTGGAGGAAGACCTGTGCAACCCCATCAACGTTTACGGGCAGTCCAAGCTGCAGAGCGAGATCTACCTGAAGGAATATGCCAGGGACTTTCTCCTCATCCGGACGGCCTGGCTGTACGGCAGAACGGGTAAAAACTTCGTCAAGACCATCCTGGACAAGGCCAGGCATGAGAAGAAACTGCGGATCGTCAACGACCAGATCGGATCCCCCACTTACAGCGTCGATCTCGCCCTGGCGGTGAGGCTTCTCCTCGAGGGGAATCACGCCGGCGTCTTCAACGTGACGAACAGGGGCCGCTGCAGCTGGTACGAATTTGCCGTTAGAATCGTTCAATACGCTCAGATTCCGGAAGTGGAGATAGAGGCCATTTCCTCCGGCATGCTCCAGAGGCAGGCCCTCCGGCCGGCCTATTCCGTCCTCAGCTGCCGGAAATTCATCCAGGAGACAAAGAAGACGACCCGCTACTGGCAGGTCGCCCTGAAGGACTTCGTAATGAAAACCTGGGGAAAGAAAAATTTGCCGAAACCGGAGGACGCCTGATCCGCCCCGTTTCGTGAGGTTTCAAGTTGAGCGCAAAGATCATCATCCTGCCTGAAGAGCTGACGAACAAGATCGCCGCGGGCGAGGTCATCGAGAGACCGGCCTCGATCGTCAAGGAGCTTCTGGAGAACGCCCTCGATGCGGGGGCGACCGAAATTACCGTGGAGCTACAGAAGGGCGGCAAGGAGTCTATCCGTGTAATGGATAACGGCGAGGGGATGGGGCGCAGGGACGCATCCATGGCCTTCGACCGTCACGCCACGAGCAAGATCTCGAGCTTCGATGATCTTTACCGGGTTCGGACCTTCGGTTTCCGTGGGGAGGCTCTCTCGAGTGTTGCGGCCGTATCACGGGTGGAACTCCTGACGAGGCAGGGGGCGTCGCCTTCAGGTACCCGGGTGGTCATCGAAGCAGGGAAGATGAAGACCGTCAGTGACGCCGGGTGCCCGGCCGGTACCTCCGTCTCCGTCAGCCGGATATTCGATAACGTTCCCGTTCGTAAGAAGTTCTTGAAACAGGATGCCACTGAACAGGGACACTGCGTCGACGTCATAACGAGAATCGCTCTCGCCCATCCCGATGTGCGGTTTTCCGTTCTTGCCGGCGGCAAGCGGCTCCTCGACATCCCCGGTACGGGGAATCTCCGCGACCGGATCGTTTTTCTCCTCGGGCAGGATCTCCGGGACAGCATGATCCCCGTGAGGATGGAGAAAAAAGATATGGCCGTATCGGGCTTTGTTTCCACGCCGGCGCAGACCCGGGCGAACGCGCGGAACATGTTTTTTTACGTGAACCGGCGATATGTGCGGGACCCGGTGGTGAGCCACGCCGTCATGAGCGCCTACCGGGGGCTCATCGAGAGCAAGCGCTACCCCACCGTTTTACTCTTTGTCGATGTCCCGGCGGAAGACGTGGATGTCAACGTTCACCCGACGAAGATGGAGATACGGTTCAGGAATCCCGGCGAGATCCATGACCTTGTGGCGGAAGCCGTCGCGGAACCTCTCGCGAGACTCACCCCTCGCTCGAGAACGGCGGAAGCGGAAGCCGAAGCGCCTGCCGGTGATATCACGGAGAAATACAGGGCCGGTGTAGCGGAGGCCATGAAGCGATACCGGGTATCCACGGGCAGGGACAAGGCGATTTTCAGATCTTTTCAGAAAGAAGAAGAGACGATGCGCCGGGAGAGCGATGCTCCCGGCACGGACTTTTTTGAAACGAGCGACACGCCTGACGTCCGCATGCCCTTTTCAGCCCTTCGCTATGTCGGGCAGGCAGGCGGGACGTATCTCTTTTTTGAACATGAGGGAGGCGTTGTTGTCATCGATCAACATGCGGCCCACGAGCGGATCCTCTTCGAGGAGCTGAAAAGCCACGCCGCCGGGGAAAACCCGATCTCCCAGAGGCTTCTCATGCCCGAGGTGGTTTCATTTCCTCCCAAAGACTACACAAGCATCATGGCCTGCATGGAATCACTACGGGAATCAGGATTTGAGGCGGAACCCTTCGGGGGGAATGCCGTCGTCGTCAAGGGCGTTCCCCCCATCCTTTCCCATGTCCACTGCGGAGTGCTTCTCAGGGATCTTGCCGATGAAATGTCTGAATGGGGAAGACCCCAGGGGCTCGAGGACCTGAAAGAGAGGATTCTCACGTTCATGGCCTGCAGGGGAGCCGTCAAGGCCAGCCAGGAGCTTTCCCGTCCGGAGGTCGAAGAGCTTTTGAGGAAGCTCGATGCGGTCCCCTTTTCGTCGAGCTGCCCTCACGGGAGGCCCGTTTTCGCCCAGCTCACCTTCCAGGAACTGGGGAAGTTATTCAGGCGGTCGTAAAGAGCCGTGGCAGAGAAAACGCTGAGGCCAAAAATCGTCATCATTCTCGGGCCCACCGGTACCGGCAAAACGGATCTTTCCCTGAAGCTCGCCCCCGAGCTTGACGCCGAAATCATCAGCGCCGACTCCATGCAGGTCTACCGTTTCATGGATATCGGCACGGCAAAGCCATCGCCCGAGGAGCGGTCCAGGGTCAGGCATCATCTCGTTGACATTGCGGATCCCGATGAGGATTTCAATGCGGCACGCTTTGCCGAGAAGGCAGGCGAGATCATCAGGCGCCTCAACGCCGAGGGCAGGGCGGTTCTCGTTGTGGGAGGCACGGGCCTCTACATCAGGGCTCTGACGGGGGGGCTGATCGAAGGGCCGAGCCCGGATTGGGAGCTTCGCCGCCGCCTCCGGGAGGACCTGAAGAAATTCGGCGCGGCCCATCTCCACGAAAGGCTGAAGCAGCGGGATGAGCTTGCCGCGAGCCGGATCGGTGTAAATGACGCCGTGCGGATCATCCGGGCACTGGAGGTTTTTGAGCGGGGCGGGGAGACCATCAGCAAGAAGCAGGAGGCCCACGGATTTCAGCAAAGGCAGTATGATTTCCTGAAGATCGGCCTCCAGCTCCCCCGGCAGGAGCTCTACGACAGGATCAACCGGCGCTGCGAGGACATGATCGAGCGAGGGATTATCGGAGAAGTCCGTCATCTCCTGGCACGCGGTTACGAAGAAAAAGCCAGGGCCCTCCATTCTCTAGGCTACAAGCATATCATCGGTTACATCCGGGGGGAGCTGTCCCTTGAAGAGGCCCTGCGCCTCATGCAGAGAGACACGAGAAATTTCGCGAAGAGGCAGATGACCTGGTTCAAGGCGGAGAAAGACATCGAATGGTTCAGTCCACGGGCCGAAGAGTCCATCCTGACGCGGGTCAGGGGTTTTGTCGCCCGCTGACCCTCTCCAGGAATTTCCTTGACTTGTTCAGGGTATAACGATAAAGAATCGCCAATTGCCTTTGGAAAATGGGGGGTTAGGGGGGAATCCCCGATCCAGCCTGACGCTTTAACTCTCTCCCCGAAAACACGGGGGTTCTCATAAACAGAGGAAATCAATAAAAAACCAAAAAACTCAGCTCCCGGATGCCGCATGGACGCGGTTCTAACCCCCGGGGTCTTGAAGAGTCTTGGAAAAACGAGTGATGGAGATGCCCGATGGAAGAAAGAATGCTCCCGAAGACGTTCGAACCAGCCGAGGTTGAGAAAAAATGGTATCAGATGTGGCTCGAGCGCCGCTATTTTCACGCCGAGGCTGAGAGCTCCAGGAAACCCTACTGCAT
>JAPLJU010000203.1 GCA_026388445.1 Deltaproteobacteria bacterium | reverse complement strand
GTTCTCGTCCTTGAACTGCAAGTTGTATAATTTATAATACTCCCCTTTTTTCGCTAGAAGAGACTCATGGGTCCCCTCCTCGACGATTTTTCCATCCACGAGCACGATGATCCGATCCGCGTTTCTGATGGTGGAGAGGCGGTGGGCGATTACGAGGGTCGTCCTCCCCTTCATCAGCTCGTCGAGGGCGTCCTGAACCTCGACCTCGGCCTCGGTGTCGAGCGATGATGTCGCTTCGTCGAGGATCAGGATGGGCGCATCTTTCAGAAGCGCCCTGGCAATAGAGATTCTCTGCCTTTCTCCGCCCGAGAGCTTCACGCCCTGCTCTCCGATGATCGCGTCATAGCCGTCGGGGATTTTCATGATGAAGTCGTGGGCATTGGCCGCCTTGGCCGCTCTGATGATGTCCTCTTCAGACTTGCGGATGTCGCCGTATGCGATATTATTTCTGATGGTATCGTTGAAGAGGATGGTCTGCTGCGTGACGATGGCGATCTGACTCCGGAGAGTCTCAATACTCACGTCGCGAATATCATGGCCGTCGATGAGAATCCTTCCCTCCGTGACGTCATAGAACCTAGGGATGAGATTGACCAGCGTCGTTTTTCCGCCTCCGCTCATCCCTGCGAAGGCGATCACCTCGCCGGCTTTGATCTTTAGGTGGACATCTTTGAGAACCGGTGTTTCATCATAGCGGAAGGTCACATGGTCGATATCGATTCCCTGGGTAATCTGCGGAAGAGGTTCTGCCCCCGGTTTGTCCTCGATTTCGGGGATGGTGTCAATCACAGTGAAAACACGCTCTGCTCCCGCGATGCCCTGCTGAATGGTGTTGTTCACGCCTGTCAGCCTCTTTGCGGGCTCATAGAGAAGGAGCAGCGCCGTCAGAAAAGAGAAGAAGGTACCCGGTGTCGAGATTCCGTATATGACCTGGTATCCCCCGTAGAATATGATGGCGGCGATCCCGAGGCCTCCAAGGAGTTCCATGAGGGGAGTAGAAATGGCCCTCACGGAGACGGATTTCATGGTCAATTTGAAGAGCCGTTCATTTTCTTTTGCGAAACGTTCATTCTCGTAGTTTTCCATGCCGAAAGCTTTCACGATTCGATTTCCGGAGATCGTTTCCTGCAGAAGCGTCGAGAGCGTTCCCATGGTGACCTGGCTATCACTGGCAATCCTCCTCATCTTCCGGCCGAACTCCGCCACGGGGTAAATCGCGACGGGAAAGACAAGCATGGCGATGATGGCCAGTTTCCAGTCCCTGTAGAAGATGACGAAGATAAGCCCGATGAGCGTGAACGTGTCCTTGAGGAGGCTGGTGACCGCTTCGGAGACGGCGCCCTGGATCAAATTCACGTCATTCGTGATCCGGGACATGAGAATGCCGGTAGAGTTCTTGGTAAAAAAGGACAGGGGTTGGAGCTGAATGTGCCGGTAAAGTGAGTATCTCAGATCGGCGATCACCCTCTGGCCAATGTAGTTCATCAAAACGGTCTGACCATAACTGCCAAGGCCCTTGAGCAGGTAAATGATCAATACGGCAATGGGTATCCAGATAAGGGTTGTGGCGTTTTTGTTCAAGAATATTTCGTCGAGGGCGGGTTTGACCAAAAAGGCCGCCGCCGATGTCGAAAGCCCCACAATGATCATGCAGAGCAAGGCCAGGATGAATTTCCACATGTGCGGCCTCGCCAGTTTTAGAAGTCTCTTGAAAAGATCCATGTTAAATAATCGCCTCCCGGATCATCCGGAATGCTCCGAGCAAAATGAATTTCAGACCTTGCTTATGAAATGCAAGGCCTCCTCCCCGCCGAAGACGAAAAGAATCAAGCCTTCATGAGCTCATAAGCCAATTCGGCGGCCCTCCGGGATGCCCCCGGCTGACCGAGCTTTTCTCTGACATTTGCCAGATTCCGTTTCATTTCGCCATATCTTTTTTCATCGGCGAGGATCTGGAGGATGACGTCAGCCATTTTCTCCGGTATGACGCCGTTCTGAATGAATTCAGGTACAATGGTTTTTCCTGCAATGATGTTGACGATTCCGATGTGATCTACGTGGACGAGCATCCTGCCGACGGCGTACGTCAGGGGAGAGACCCTGTAGACGATGATCATGGGTGTGCCCAGCAGGGCCGTCTCCAGTGTGGCCGTTCCGGATGCAACCATGGCGATATCCATCGCGCCGATGGCGTCGTAGATATGGTCCTTGACGAGGACAAGTTTCACCGGGAATGCCCCGGCGATGGCCTGGATAAATTCTTCTGAAAGGGTATCGGCCACCGGAAGAAGGAACTGCACAGGGGAGAGTTTCTGACTCAGAATCCGGGCGGTCCCGAGCATATCGGGAAGAATTCTTTTGACCTCGCTCTCCCTGCTGCCGGGGAGAATGCCGATCGTCCTGCAGCCCGGATCCAGGTTAAGGTGCCGGAGAACCTCTTCTCTGGAGGATTTTATCTGGGTCGTGTCGAGAAGGGGATGCCCCACGAAGGTGACCTCCATACCCTCCCGGGCGTAAAAATCCTTTTCAAAAGGAAAGATCACGGCCATGCGGTCCACGATCTTTTTCATCTTTCCGATCCGGCCCTTTCTCCATGCCCAGACCTGGGGACTGATATAGTAAAAAACCCGGACCCCGCGTTTTTTCGCTGCGGAGGCAAGGGGGAAATTGAAGTCGGGATAGTCGATGGGAATGAGCAGATCAGGTGGGGATTCCCCAAGGCTTTTCCTTAGACTAAAAAACAGCTTCAGGATGGATGGCAGCCGGGAGAACACTTCCGTCAGGCCGACAACGGCCATGTCGGCCGAACGTGCCACGAGATCAACACCGGTCTCTTCCATCTTTCCCCCGCCGATACCGTAAAAACGGATCTCCGGATCCATCTCGTGCAGGGCTTTCACCAGGTTGGAGCCGTGAAGGTCCCCTGACGCCTCCCCGGCGATGATCATGATCTTTCTGCTTCTGACCGGTCGGTTCATTTTATATTTTTGTGAGAGTTCAGGAGGCCCTGTTGATGACATCGCTGACCCGGCGGACTTCTTCTTGGGTGATCTCCGGAAACATCGGAAGAGAAAGGACTTCTGCAGCGCTCACTTCACTGACCCTCAGGTCATCGGCGCCCCTCAAGCCGTTGAAGACCTTTTGCAGATGAAGGGGGACGGGGTAATAAACAGCCGAAGCGATGCCCTGGGAAGAAAGATTCGCCATGATGCGGTCCCGGCTGGAAGAGCGGATGGTGAACTGGTGATAGACATGC
>JAPLJU010000149.1 GCA_026388445.1 Deltaproteobacteria bacterium | reverse complement strand
CAGACATCTTTGTCGCCATGAAAGGTTGAGCGGCAATGATTCCGGTGCTCGTGACCCGGATGCCCTCCAAAGGCCCAAACTTAGGAGTTAAAATAGGTGTCGGGGCCTTTTAAGCTTCTTTATCCATTCCGGTATCGATTTTTTGAGTTCCTCAATTTTCTCTTCGTTCTTCAGAATCCTCTTGTCGTGTGCCATAAGGCCTTTCCCTCCATTCAGTACTTTGTTACCTTGATGTTAATTGCTCGCAATTCCCCTTTTATTTAAACATCTGATCACGTTTATCTTTGGACTCCCCTGCTTCTGCGACAATCCGTTCAAGAAGTTTGAAACTGTCCATAAGCACCTGATTCAGAGCTCTGTGTGAATTGATGATTACCGGAACCGCAATTTGTTTAACCTTGATATCTGAGTCTGACCCTCACACCCCATTCGCTGACTCATGCCCCAAAATGACAGCCTTTTTAATATCGGCAATTGCCAGCAAAGATTTTTTATCCTGTAGCGCATAGGTGATTCCGCGCCTAACATAGGCCATAGCGTGGTCAGGTCTGAGCTCTATTGCTTTGGTGAAATCCCTGATGGCCTGCCGGTGATCTCCATCTTTATAAATACATCCCCGGTTATAATAAGCCTCTGCATAATCAGGTTCTAGTTCGATAGCCCTGTCGAAATGTTCGATGGCTTCCTCATAATTGTCAAAATATCTGTCGGCAAATCCACTATTATGGAGTGATTCGGCAAAATTTGAATCCGGATTGAAAACGGTGTAGAACGCTACTATCGCAGTATCATAACGCTCCATTTTGACTGCCAGTGAACCAACCTCTAACAAATCGTCTACACTTATCATGTCCTTTGTCATTATCTTTCCCCTTTTGATGCCACGTATGACGTCCTCATCCCTCATCGTGCGATCATATCCGCACCCCGGATTCACCGTCCTGACAAAAGATCATCTTCTCTTATTGTCTAAACAGTCGGGCTTCCATAGACAGTCATTTTCACAGTCGCCTTTCGTTTTGAAACAGGGGGAATTCCCCTCTTTCACTTGAATGTCCCGAATAATGTCCTGCTTGGAACGACCTATCCCTACATCTATTTGCCAGGGCTTTGCGATTTCACGGACTTCCCGTATCTTCATGTTTTGCTCTCCTTTCATTGAAAATAAAAAAACCCCCACCTCTCTTCTATGAGAGACGGGGGTTTCAACCATTAGGCCCTGTAACCCTTGTTTATTTGTATAAACTTAAGGCTGGGTTGCCCGGCTGCCAATTAATCAAGATGTCAGTTACACTCAACGCCCTAAAGGAGAATAAGTCAAGGCATATTACACAGGGCTATTTGGTGTGGGTGTGCTGTAGCTCTTGTGCAACCACTCCATCCCGTTTTAGTGATTACAGATTCTAATCTTCTACTAAGCAACCAAACCTGATTTTGAATGCTTCAGGAAGAAAGACATTTTAGACAAATATGATCAAACCGGATTAACCCTTTTAAAAATTCGGATATTCAGATCGGAATATGTATCGTTGGGGGCCAGGGCTTGTTTTGGCCCTTGCCCCCCTGGTTTGAGGGAGTGCCTTGCCGAGCCGAATCAGGTCAAATCAGACCGCCCGTGACCTGAAAAGTTGGGAGAATAGTGGGAGAGATCGCAGAGAGCAAACAAAAAGGGTTTCGGCAATAACTCCGAAACCCTTGTCATTATTGGCTCCCCGGCGCGGACTCGAACCACGGACCCGCTGGTTAACAGCCAGCTGCTCTACCGACTGAGCTACCGGGGAATGTTCGGTTGGATTTCAGTATCGGTAAAAAACCGCCCCTCAAGAGGGGCGGTAACTTGTATCAGATTTTTGTGCTACCTGCAACTGGTACAGGTCTTGAGCCTCTCGTAGGGCACACCCGTCTTCTTGCTGATCCATGTCAGCTGATCGACAGGGGCAAAGTATCTTCCGCAGACCCCGCAGGACTCCATCTTGAAGTCCTTGCCCCAGATCGTCCGTTGATGACCCTTGTCTTCCATCTTCACGAATCCCGTGGGACAGACAAAGGCGCAGGACCCGCAACCGATGCAGGCGTCGGCGATGTATTCGATCTTCGGCTGGTCAATGTTGCGCCCGGGGCCGCGATCCATGAACGTGAGGGCATCAACCCCCACGACCTCGTGGCAGGTCCTCGTGCAGAGCCCGCAGAGGATACAGTCATGGTCATCCGCTTTTCCCTCGGCCACATCCACGCCGAGTTTCCCCGCTATCTCACGAACGGCGCCGGTCGTGGGGTACCGGTAATACAGGAGTTCCGCCGCGAGCTTTCTTCCCTCTTTGACACGGTCGGTATTCGTGCGGACTTCCATCCCCTCCTTCACCGGCGCGTCGCAGGAAGTCGCAAGCTGCCACTTGCCATTTGCCTTGACCTCCACGACGCAGAGACGGCAGGCACCGAAGGGGCTGAGATCCTTGTAGGAACAAAGGGTGGGAATTTCGATCCTCAACTCCTGCGCCGCCTGCAACACCGTGGCCCCTTCTTTTGCTCTGACTTTGCGACCGTCTATCTTGATTGTTATCATCTTAATTCCCTCGGTTAAACTCTATTCAGTCATTCCGTCTTTTCGGTCTCTTTAGTCCTTCCTTTCGACGAAAAAGACCAAATAGACCAGATAGACTAGATGGACCAGCTCACTCCCAAACCACCAGCCGGTAGCAGCGGAGGCACCTCTCCGCCTCTTTGATGGCCTGCGATGCGCCGTAACCTCCCTCGACCTCCGCGAAGCTTCCTCCCCGGACCGCGGGATCCAGGAATTTCACCTTCTCTTCGGGCCTTGACGAAACATAACCCTCGACCCTCTGCTTGCCGACGTCGATCCCCTTGAAAGAAATACCGGGCTCGTATCTCTTCCCCCGGATGTAGGCGTCGATGCTCCGGGCGGCCTTATTTCCCGCATCGAGGGCCTCGATGAGTGTGGCGGGTCCCAGAACGCAGTCGCCTCCCGCGAAGACCCCCTCGAGTTGGGTCCGGTAACTCACGGGGTCCGCCTTGATGGTTCCCCAGCCGGTCACGCCGAGCTGTTCTTTGTCGACGATGAAGGCAAGGTCCGGCACCTGGCCGGTGGCCGCGATGACCATTTCGGTCGCGGCCTTGTATTCAGACCCCGGCACGGGGATGGGCCGACGCCTTCCGCTTTCATCGGGCTCCCCGAGTTTCATCTTCCGGCACTCGATGGTCGTCACTTTCCCCTCTTTCATGAACACACAGACGGGTGCAACAAGGTACCGGATCTTCACGCCTTCTTCCAGGGCATGTTCGATCTCCTCGTCGTTCGCAGGCATTTCCTTTCGTGATCTCCTGTACAGGATCTCCACATCCTTGAAGCCGAGGCGCAGGCAGCTCCTGGCGCAGTCGATGGCCACATTCCCGCCGCCGATGATGACAACCTTCTTCCTGGGCTCAATCTTTTTCCCGAGGCTCAGGTCGCGAAGGAACTCGGACCCCTGCACGAAATCCGCGCAGACCGCCTCCTCCCCCTCGCAGCCGATCTTTGTTCCCTTGTGGGCGCCCACACCGAGGAAGACGGCCCTGAAGCCCTGCCGCTTGAGATCCTCGAGGTCTAATTTATCGACCCGCCGGTTGTACTCTATTTTGACACCCATGTTACGGATGAGATCGGTCTCATGATTGATAACATCCTTCGGGAGGCGGTAGTCGGGAATTCCCACGGTGGCCATCCCCCCGCCCTTGGGAAGGGCTTCAAAAATCGTGACCCCGTAGCCCATGCGCCGGAGATGATAGGCCACGGCGAGACCCGCTGGGCCGGCGCCGATAACGGCCACTTTGTCGGCCTTTTCCTTTGCCGACGCACCGAGAGCGCTTCCGCCCTGATCCCGGTCAAAATCCGCCGCCGCCCGCTTCAAAAGCCTGATGGCAAGAGTCTCATCGATGTCATTCCTCACGCAGTCATCCTCGCAGGGATGGGTGCAGGCACGGCCGATCACACCCGGCAGGATGCACCTCTCACGGATCAGGTTGAGGGAATCGACGAACTTGTTATTCCGGATGAGTTCGATGTAACCCGGTATGTCAAGACTCGCCGGACAGGCGGCCATGCAGGGCGCCGTGACGGCCGAGGCATAGGACTTCTTCTGCAGTTTCTTCCGGCCGGCCGCCAGGGCCTGGAATTCATCACCGAAATACCGGATGGCGTCCAGGATCGGGACCAGGGCGGAGGCCCTGCCGAAGTTGCACTTGCTGAGCTCGGAGACACCCTTGATGACCCGCTCCATCTCGGCAAGGTCACCCTTCTTTCCTTTTCCCGCAGCCATGTTCTCCATCATGTCGATCATCTTGTCGATGCCGATCTGGCAAACGGAGCACTCCCCGCAGGAGAGCTTCCTCGCTTCCCGGAGGTAGGCTAGGGCAAGGGAAGGGATATCCGCCTTTGCGTCGGTGACCACCAGGCCGTTCCATCCGATGAGGGCCGCTACCTGATGTCCGTTGAGCTTTGTCGGCACACCCGCACCGGCGTCTTTCTTTGCCGCGGCCTTGCGGTTGTCCAACACCCTGCCATCCCAGCTGCTGAATAATACGTCGCTCATTCCTGACACATCCTGTCTTTTTATTTTTTGCCCCGTTATTTCTCGTCCCAGCCCTTCAAGCCGCCTACCTTGTCCATCAGCTTCTTGATTTCGTAATCCACCTTTTTCTGCACCAGCTTGATATCGTCGGCCGACAGGTGCCTGAAGCGCCCCTGGTGCTTCAGGTAGTCCTCGACGGGCCTTAGCTTCTTGGGCATCTCCATGGTGAGGCGGTATTTGCCGTTTTCCACTTCGTAGAGAGGGAAGACTCCCGTTTCGACGACGAGCTTGCCGAGCTTGATCGTGATCTCGGAGGCACAGCGCCAGCCCGTGGGACACATGGAAAAAACATGGAGATAGGAAGGACCCTTGACCGCCTTTGCCTTTTTCACCTTGTTCACGAGATCGATGGGATAGCTCGGGCAGGCCGTCGCCACATAGGGTACACCGTGGGCGACCATGATCTCTGGCACGTTCTTCTTCCCCGTCCTCTGTCCCTTGATCTCCTTGCCGGCGGGGGATGTCGTCGTGGCCGCCATGAAAGGAGTCTCCGAGGATCGTTGGATGCCCGTGTTCATGTAAGCCTCGTTGTCCAGGCAGACGAACATGAGGTCGTGGCCCCGCTCCATGGCCCCGGAGAGGGCCTGGAGACCGATGTCGGCCGTCCCGCCATCGCCCGCGATGGCCACGGACTTGACGTAGCGATCGGGAATCCTGCCTTTGCGCCTGAGGGCCTTAAGGGCCGCTTCCACACCGGAACCGACAGCGGCGGCATTTTCAAAGGCCACGTGGATATAGGGAACTTCCCAGGCCGTCTGGGGATAGGCCGTGGAGATAATCTCCATGCAGCCCGTGGCGTTGGATATGACCACGTCATCGCCGAGGGCCTTGAGGATGATCCGCAGTGCGAGCACTTCGCCGCAACCCTGGCAGGCACGGTGCCCGGGACTGAAATATTCCTTCCGGTCGATCAGCTTCGGCGCAAATATCTCAAAATTCTGTACAAGCGTCATTATTCTCTCACCCCGTAAAATTCAAAAGTGTCTTCTTTCTTCTTCGCCGCCTTTTTAGTCATGGCGATGAAATCATCCACCGTGACGTCGCGGCCCCCGAGACCCATGATGTAATTCACGATCCTCGGCCGGCTCTTGTCCTGGAACAGATAGGACTTGATGTCCGTCGCCACGGGACCGCCCGCACCGCCGAAGGAGATGGCCCGATCCATGACGATCAGGGTCTTCGCCCCCTTGATGGCGGCCCGCAGCTCCTCTATCGGCAAAGGTCTCCAGAGCCTCATTTTCACGAGCCCGACAGAGGCGCCTTTTTTCCTCATCTCGTCGACCGCTACCGATGCCGTCTCACCCATGGAACCCATGGTGAGGATCAGGGTCTTGGCACCTTTCGCCTTGTAGGTTTCCACCGGCCTGTAGTGACGGCCGAAGAGCTTTCCCCATTCGTTCCAGATCTTCACGATGATCTTTTTCGAATTCCTGAGGGCCGTCTCCTTCGCCTTCATCGACTCCGTGAAGATGTCGGGCATGTTGAAGCACCCCATGGAGATGGGATTGTCCGGATGCAGCGCGACGAAGGGTTTCCTCGGAGGCAGGAATCTGTTGACCTGCGCCTGGCTGGGAAATTCCATCGGTTCGATCATGTGCGTGAGCTGGAAGCCGTCGATGTTGAGGACGATGGGAAGCATCACGTCCGGATGCTCGGCAATCTTGAAGGACTGGATCGTCATGTCGATGACTTCCTGCCCGTTCTCGGCAAACATGCAGATCCAGCCGCAGTCGCGCTGGGGCATGATGTCCGTGTGGTCGTTCCAGATGTTGAGCGGTCCGGAAATGGCGCGGTTGGCGTTCCCCATGACGACGGGAAGCCTCATGGCCGAGACGATCGGGAGGATCTCGTGCATCAGCATGAGCCCCTGGGAGCTTGTGGCTGTGTAAACCCTGGCACCCGCCGCCGAGGCCCCCGCACAGGCGCTGATCGAGGAATGCTCCGACTCCACGGTGATGAACTCGGCATTGATTCGCCCGTCATGGACGATGTCGGCCAGATGCTCCGCAATGTGGGACTGAGGTGTAATCGGATAAACGGCTGCCACATCGATGTTACAGAGGGCAACGGCCTCCGCCGCCGCGATCCCTACTTCCATTCCAACACGTTTACCCATCTTACTCCTCCTCTTCCACCATCACGATGGCCTCGGGCCAGCACTCGTGGGCACAGATCCCGCAGCCTTTGCAGTAATCCAGGTTGGCCTTGAAGAACCCCTCGCTGTCCTCGGAAATGCACCCCTCGGGGCAGAAGATGTAACAGAGACCGCACTTGATGCATTTCTGGATGTCCAGCACCGGGCGCTGGGCCCGCCAGCTGCCCGTATGCAATGCACTGGCATTGCCCGGTATAAAAACCATGCAGCCCGGGTTGACTTCCTGCCATTTTTCCGGCCATTTCTTGCTCACTGCTTTTTTCTTTTTCATATAAAACCTCTGTTTCATTAGGCGGCTTGCGCCGTTTTGACGCCATCGTATGCCCGCTTGAGGGCCTTCACGTTCTTGATCGCCAGACGCCCGAACCGCTCTGCCAGCGGGGCGCTGAGGTCTTTGAGGGCCAGGACCCCGGTGGCCTTGAGCACGGCCCCGAGCATGGTCGTGTTGGCAATGGGGACGCCGAGCTCCTCCCGCGCGATGTGCGTTGCATCCACCGTGTAGAGCCTTCCCTTGTAGTTGAGAACCTTTCTGATTTCGGAAGCCGGCTTTGACGTGTTCACGACGAGAACGCCGCCGGGCTTCAGCCCGTCAGTGACGTTAACAAGACCCACCAGACTGGGATCCAGCACGACGACGACATCGGGGCGGTAAATGCCGGAGCGGATCTTGATGGGTTTTTCGGATATGCGATTGAAGGCCATGACCGGGGCCCCCCGTCTTTCGGGGCCAAATGCCGGAAATCCCTGTGCATATTTTCCTGCCTCGATGGCCGCCATGGCAAGCATCTCCACCGAAGTGACCGCTCCCTGGCCACCTCTTCCATGCCACCTGATCTCGATCATTGCCTGTTCTCCATGATTGTTTTTTTGCACTGCAGAAATGAGGTCAGCGCGGGTTTAAAAACATAAGGTGATTTTTTATCTGAACTATCTTTCTCTGTCAATAGCTATTTAAAAAAACTATTTTATGCTCCTGAAGCGGTGTTGGGCTTTCTCGTAGAGATCCCCCCCTTGGACGTCATTCACGACCACAAGGGGGAGATCCTCCACGGTGAGCCTCATGACGGCCTCGGGTCCCAGTTCCTCGTAGGCCGCGATTTCGGCCCGCCGAACGCATTGAGCCATGAGGGCCGCCACGCCGCCGATGGCACCGAAATAAACAGCACCGTACTTCTTCATGGCCTCAATGACCTCGGCCGAGCGCTTTCCCTTGCCGATCATACCCTTCAAACCCATCTCCAGGAGTTTCGGCGTGTAAGTGTCCATCCGCGAACTCGTCGTGGGACCCATGGAACCGATAATCCGCCCGGGCCTCGCCGGCGTGGGTGCCGCGTAGAAGATGGTTTCCCCGCGGATCGGGATGGGGATTTTTTTGCAACGCAATATCGCCTCGTAAAGCCGCTGGTGGGCCACATCCCTCCCCGTGTAGACCTCGCCGCTTAAGAGGACCCTGTCGCCGGCCCTGAGCCCCCGGCAGACCCGATCATCGAGGGGTGTGTGAATGCTCTTTGGTTTCTTCATCTTAGATGACGGTCTCTTTGTGCCTCGCGGCGTGACACTGGATGTTTATGGCCACGGGGAGAGATGCGATGTGACAGGGCATCATCTCCACGTGCACGGCCAGGGAGGTGTTTCTGCCGCCGTATCCCTGGGGACCGATGCCCAGTTTGTTGATCTCCTTCAGGGTCTCCGCCTCGAGTTTTGCCAGGCGGTTGTCCCGGCGGTTCCTCTTGCCTAACGGCCTCAGGAGAGCCTTTTTGGCCAGAAGGGCTGCCTGTTCGATGGATCCCCCGATGCCGACGCCGACAATCGTGGGCGGACAGGGGTTGGGGCCCGCTTCCCTGACCTTGTCCACGATGAGTTTCCTGATCCCCTCGATGCCCGTGGTGGGAAGAAGCATCTTCACGGAACTCATGTTTTCACTGCCGCCGCCTTTGGGCATCGCCATGAACCTGATACGGTCCCCGGGGACGACCTCCGTGTGTATGACGGCGGGGGTATTATCGCCCGTGTTCACACGGCTGAGCGGGTCACAGAGGGATTTTCGCAGGTAGCCTTTCCGGTAGGCCCTTCGCACACCTTCCTGGATAGCATCGTAGAGATTCCCGCCGGTCACATGAACGTCCTGGCCGATCTCCATGAAAACGACGGCCATGCCGGTATCCTGGCAGAGGGGAAGGCTTTCTTCCCGGGCTACGCGTGCATTTTCAATGATGCGCTCCAGGGCAAACCGCCCCAGCTCGGATTTCTCGGCGGAAGCCGCTTTCTTGAGCGCCCCGAGCACGTCTCTGCCGAGATCCGTACTCGCCTCGAGAAAGAGCCTCTCTACCGTATCCCGGATGGTTTTACAGGAAATTTCTCGAAGGGATGACATGTGGGACATTCCTCAGAACTATTTTTTGAAGCAAGACTTGAACAGGGAGGGTTTCAGGGTTTCTATTTTTTCGCTGTATCCTCCATGCTTCTCC
>JAPLJU010000265.1 GCA_026388445.1 Deltaproteobacteria bacterium | reverse complement strand
AGATCAACACGCTCGAAAATGAGGGTGACATCGTTCTCCGAATGACGATGGCAAGGCTTTTCGAACGTGAAAAGGATCCGATCGAGCTCATCAAGTGGAAGGAAATATTCGAACGAATCGAGGAATCCATCGACGTTTGCGAGGATGTTTCCAACATCATAGAAGGCATCGTCCTGAAACATGGATAGCTCGGCTCTCGCGCTTGTCATCTTCATCGTCGTCGTTGCGCTCATTTTCGATTTTATCAACGGCTTTCACGACGCGGCCAATTCCATTTCCTGCATCGTATCCACGCGCGTCCTGCCTCCGAAGTACGCCGTCTACTGGGCCGCATTCTTCAACTTCGTGGCGGCCTTCACGGTCGGCACACCGGTGGCCCACACCATCGGTACGGGGATCATCGATCCCGACATCGTGGGAAACCTCCTGATCCTCTCGGCGCTTGCCGGGGCCATCGCCTGGAATCTCATTACTTGGTGGCTCGGCCTTCCCAGCAGTTCCTCCCATGCCCTGATCGGTGGGATGATCGGTGCCGGTCTCGTCAAGGGGGGCCTGAAGGTCCTCGTCTGGGAGGGGATTATCAAGACGGCAAGTTTCATTGTTCTCTCCCCGGCCATCGGTTTCATGCTCGGTTTCTTGTACATGGTTTTCGTGCTCAATATCACAAGAGATGTTTCCGTGAAAAAAGCCGACAATCTTTTCAGAAGGCTTCAGCTCTTTTCGTCAGCCATTCACAGTATGGGACACGGAATGAACGACGCCCAGAAGACCATGGGGATTATCGCCATCACCCTCTTCAGTGCCGGACTTCTGGGTCCCGTTTTCCATATTCCATTCTGGATCATCTTCGTTTGCTACATTACCATCTCCCTGGGGACCCTTACGGGAGGCTGGCGAATCGTAAAGACCATGGGGACCAAGATCACCAAGCTTCAACCCATAGGAGGCTTCTGCGCGGAAACGGCGGCGGCCTCATCGCTCATCGGAGCCTCTCTTTTCGGTATTCCCGTCAGCACGACGCACACGATTGCGGGCGCCATCATGGGCGTGGGGTCGACAAGGCGATTTACGGCGGTGCGCTGGGGTGTCGCAGGGACCATTCTCTGGACCTGGGTACTGACCATCCCCGCATCGGCGCTGGTCTCGGCAGCCACCTATTACGTTCTTTCGCTGTTTTGATCATGGGTCCTATCCCAATCGCACCCATCACAGGAGAATGTTTTCATGGTTGAGAAGATTTCCTGGTTCGGGCATGCCTCGGTGAGGATCAAATCGGAGAGGATCATCTACATCGACCCTTGGAAAATCAAGGGCAGTGAAAAGGCCGACCTCATCCTGATCACCCACAGTCATTACGACCATCTCTCTCCCGGGGATGTGAAAACGCTTCAGAAAAAGGAGACCATCATCCTGGCGACACCAGACTGCGTTTCGCAACTTGCGGGGGATGTGAGGGCCGTAAAGCCGGGAGACCGGCTGACCGTTCTCGGGATCGAGGTGGAGGTCGTCCCTTCCTACAACCTCAAGAAGGCCTTCCATCCGAAGGGGAATAATTGGGTTGGGTATGTCGTGATCGTCGAGGGGAACCGGATTTATTACCCGGGCGATACGGACTTCATCCCGGAGATGAAAAACATCCGGGCCGATATCATCATCCTCCCCGTCGGGGGGACCTATACCATGGATGCCCGTGAGGCCGCCGAAGCCGTCAACACCATGAAGCACAAAGTGGCCGTCCCCATTCACTACGGGGATATCGTAGGCTCCCTCAAGGATGCCCAGATATTCAAGGAATTAGCAGAGATACCCGTGGAGATCATCCCCGTAGTCCCGTCCTGACCCCCGTCGGGCGTAATAAATCATTGAAATTTCTTTCTTTTTGGTTTAGTCTTACTAGCTATTCTCCCGACAGGGGTTTTTTAGCTTCCCCGAAAAATTTTTTTTAGGGGTTTCTTGACAGAGCGAGATCGATGTTTATTTTAATGTCGATTTCAAGTGATACAGTTGCATTTAAAAAAACTTTTTTAAATCACAGGAGAAAGGAGAGGTTTGAGGATGAAGATTAGGCCATTGCATGACAAAATTCTGGTGAAGCGTGTCGCGGAGGAGGAAAAAACCAAGGGGGG
>JAPLJU010000158.1 GCA_026388445.1 Deltaproteobacteria bacterium | reverse complement strand
GGTCTTGCCCCTTTTCGACAGCACGGCCCCCCGCATGAAGTCCGCCTGACCGCCGATGCCGCTGTAGAAGGTCTTGCCGATGGACTCCGCCGTGGCCTGCCCGGTGAGATCGATCTCCAGGGCGCTGTTGATGGCCACCATGTTCTCGTGCCGGGCAATGGTGAGGGGGTTGTTGGTGTAGTCGATGGCCTGGAACTCGATGGCGGGGTTGTCGTGGATGTAATCGTAGGTTTCTTTCCTCCACATGCAGAAGGTGGCCACGGTCTTGCCGCGGTCGATGGTCTTGCGGGAGTTGTCAATCACCCCTTTCTTCATGAGCTCCATGATGCCGTCACTCAAAAGCTCCGTGTGGACCCCCAGATGCTTTTTGCCCGAGAGGTTGGCGAGGATCGCGTTGGGGATGCTGCCGTAACCCACCTGGATGGTGTCGCCGTCCTCGATGAGACGGGCCACATACTTGCCGATCCGCTGGGCGATGTCGGTGTCTGCCCCGGGACTGTACTCCAGCAGGGGCTCATCATAGGGGAGGATGAAGTCGATGTCGCTGATGTGGATGAAGGCATCCCCGAGCACCCGGGGCATGAAGGTGTTCACCTGGGCCACCACCACCGAGGCCGCCTCCGTGGCCGCCTTCACGATGTCCACGCTGAGGCCCAGGCTCAGGTAGCCGTGGTCGTCAGGCGGGGAGGTCTGGATCAGGGCCACATCCACCCGGGCCAGGCCCCCGCGGAAAAGCTCGGGCACCCTGGAGAGAAAGACCGGCGTGTAATCGGCTATCCCTTTGTTGACGGCCTCCCGGGTGCTGTCGCCGATGAAAAAGGAGTTGTGCCGGAAGTTCTGTTTGAACTTCTCGCTGGTGTACGGGGCCACCCCGAGGCTTCGAACATGCAACACCTCGGCATCAAAAAAAGCCTTGGGGTGGGACTTGACGTAACGGATCATGGCATGGACCAGGTGTTGGGGCTCCGCACAGGCCGAACCGATGAAGATCGTGTCCCCCCGGTGGATGTGACCGAAGATCACCTCCTCGGAGGCAAACTTCTCCGGATAGGTTTCCTTCCAGTCGTCCAGAGTCTTCATCGAGTGTCTTTCCCGGAAATCGCAATAGAGATGACAGACGCAACCGTCCCAATCCATTAGACATCACGGCCCCTCCAACTGTCAAGAAAAAGAGTGGAAGGGGTGTTTGTCTGCGTATTATTTCCTTGACCGGTCGAATAATTTTCCCTAAGATTCCCGAGCTTAAAAAAAGACCCATTTCTTTTCTGGAGGTTTCTCGATGAAGATCATTCTTCTAGGCGCCCCGGGGGCCGGCAAGGGTACCGTGGCGAAGTTGCTTTCCGATGATGATGGATCCGTTCAGGTTTCAACGGGCGACATTCTCAGGGCCGAGGTGAAAGCCCGAAGCCCCCTCGGAAAAGAGGCAAAGTCATACATGGACCGAGGAGACCTGGTCCCGGACGCCCTCATCATGAAGATGATGGAGGAGAGGCTTCAAAAACCCGACTGCCGGAAGGGTTTCATTCTCGATGGTTTTCCGAGAACCATCACCCAGGCCGAGGAGCTTCAAAAGCTCCTCAAAAAGCTCAAGATCCGTCTGGATCTCGTTGTCAATCTCGACGTGCCGAGGGACGTCATCCTCGACAGGCTGAGCACCCGCAGGACCTGTGCCAATCCCGGCTGCCAGGAGATCTACAACATCAAGAGCAAACCGCCCACGGCCGAAGGCAAATGCGCGAAATGCGGCAGTCCCGTCGTTCAGCGGGAGGACGAGACGGAGGAAGCCATTTTATTCCGGCTGGATACATATAACCAAAAGACCGTCCCCCTCATCGGCTATTACGACAAGGAAGGACGTCTCAGGAATTTCTCTTCCATCAGCAGTCAGCAGACGGTAGAGGAAATCAAGAAGGCGTTGAAGTCGGGCCAAAGGTAAAGGGTTCAAAGCCCGGGGCAACAGGGCAGGGAGGTCACAGGATCTGAAACGCCCCTGTCATCCTTGATGGCGCTTGATTTCATCTTCCGCCGGCTGTCATCTCATCCGGGGAGTTTTTTATTGGCGATTGACTACGACAGTGAACTGAATAAAGAGCAGTACAGCGTGGTCATGGCTGAGGGCGGACCGATGCTGGTCATCGCCGGGGCCGGCAGCGGAAAGACCAGGACACTCACCTATCGCGTCGCCCGGCTGATTGACGTCGGCGAGGGTCCCGAGGGGATCCTCCTTGCCACCTTCACCAACAAGGCTG
>JAPLJU010000183.1 GCA_026388445.1 Deltaproteobacteria bacterium | reverse complement strand
GGATCAAGCCCGCTTGCCGATGCCAGAACCAGATCGGCAGGGACCGGCGCATCGAAAGAAGCAAGATCGTTTTCCTGGCGAACTTTATCTATTCTCTCTTTTACCTGCTCCAGAAGTTTGGCATTCGTCGGTCCGAGATTGCTGCCGGACGAAGCGCCTGCGTTATAGGCGGGCTCGGTGGCCGATGGCCTTCCGTGAAAGTAATTCGGCTCCCGGAACATCTGACCGATCAGTTCGGAGCCAGCCACCCGTCCATCCATCGTGACAAGACTGCCGCCCGCCCGGTGAGGAAAAAAAATCTGCGCTATGGCCGTAATCATCAGCGGATAAACCAGTCCACATAGGAACGAGAATGACAAAAAGATCATGACGGCACGTTTCACCTGTGACATTGGAATCCTCACCTAGATCAACTTCATGAACGATATAAAAAGGTCGATCAGTTTTATTCCTGCAAAAGGCAATACCAGTCCTCCAAGGCCATAGACGAGGAGATTCCGGCGGAGAAGAACAGAAGCCGTGGAGGGCCGGTAACGAACCCCCCGGAGGGCCAGGGGAATGAGCATCGGGATGATGATGGCATTAAATATCACCGCGGATAAGACAGCACTCTCGGGGCTCGAAAGGTGCATGATATCGAGTATACTCAGGGCGGCATACTGAGTCACAAAAATGGCGGGAATGATCGCAAAGTACTTCGATACATCGTTTGCCACACTGAAAGTCGTCAATGACCCCCGGGTGATGAGAATTTGTTTTCCGATCTCGACAATGTCGAGAAGTTTCGTCGGATTCGAGTCGAGGTCCACAATATTCGCCGCTTCCCTTGCAGCCTGCGTGCCCGCATTCATGGCAACGGCAACGTCTGCCTGGGCCAGAGCAGGAGCATCGTTCGTGCCGTCGCCTATCATGGCGACAAGATGCCCTCTCGACTGGTACTGCCTGATGAGCTCAAGCTTGATGTCCGGCTTTGCTTCAGCAATGAAATCATCGATACCGGCCTCCGCGGCTATGGTCGCTGCCGTCAACGGATTATCTCCCGTGATCATGACGGACCTTATACCCATGTGACGAAGCTGCGAGATCCTGCCCCTGATACCCTCCTTGACCACATCCTTCAATCGAATGACACCCAGGACCCGGTCGTCTTCTGCAACAAGAAGCGGTGTGGAGCCCTCATGGGAGATTTCGGCGGTGATTCTCTGAACTTTTTCAGTCACCTTGCCGTTATGTGACGCTACGAAGCCGGCAATCGCAGCGGGAGACCCCTTCCTTATCTGATGGCCAGTCCAGTTGATTCCGCTCATGCGCTTTTCCGCGCTGAAGGGGAAAAATGAAGCGCCCTCCGGGGCGCGAATGTCGCGCCCGCGCACGCCCAGTTGCTCTTTTGCGAGGACCACGATACTTCGTCCTTCGGGGGTTTCGTCGGCCAGGGATGAAAGCAAGGCCGCCTGGACAAGGGCCGCCTTATCGCCCTCCTCGGCGGGAAGAAAATCCGTTGCCATCCTGTTACCGAGGGTGATCGTACCGGTCTTGTCCATGAGCACCACATCTACATCGCCTGCTGCTTCCACGGCTCGCCCGCTCATGGCGATGAAGTTATTCTGCAACAGCCGATCCATCCCTGCAATGCCGATAGCCGGCAACAAACCGCCTATCGTCGTCGGCATCAGACATACGAGTAATGCGATCAGCGTCGAGACGGCCACCTTGACGCTCATGTATCCTGCAAAAAACACCAACGTGACGACGACAACAATGAATGTCACAGTGAGCCCGACGAGGAGAACGTCCAGCGCCTTTTCATTGGGCGTCTTCTGACGCTTCGCCCCCTCGACCATGGAAATCATCTGGTCAAAAAAGGTTTCCCCCGGATTCGCCGTGATTCTGACTTTTATCCTTCCGGAAAGGACGCGGGTCCCGCCGGTGACACCGCTTCGATCGCCTCCCGCCTCCCTGATGACAGGGGCGGATTCGCCCGTGATGGCCGATTCGTCGATCAGAGCGGTACCCTCTATCACCTCACCGTCACCGGGAACCGGATCTCCGCCTTCGACGACAACCACATCTCCTTTGCGAAGCTGTAAGGCCGGGATTCTCTCGCTGCGACCATCTGCCAGCAACTTCTTCGCGAATGCCTCACTGCGGTTCTTCCTCAAAGACTCGGCCTGCGCCCTGCCCTGACCTTCCGCCAGGGACTCGGCGAAGTTTGCGAAGATAATTGTAAACCAAAGCCAAAAGGTGATCTGTCCATCATACTTGAAATTCCCGCCGGTCAATAGATCGCTGAGGGTAATCATCGAGGTGATGATCGTCACGATTTCCACGATAAACATGACGGGATTTTTCATCATGGCCATGGGATTCAATTTTTTCACGGAATCCTTCATGGCCTGCAGTACAAGCTTTGATTGCCATATTCTCAGTCTTTTTGGCTGCATCCCAAGCTCCCTTAAAAGGTCTTTCCGGCAGTCATGAGAAGGTGTTCAAGGAAAGGGCCGAGTGTGAATATGGGGAAAAAGGTCAATGCGCCCACAATGATGACGACGCTGACCAGCATGACGATAAACAGTGTACCCGTCGTCGGGAATGTGGCAGTACTCACGGGGACTATTTTCTTCTCCGCGAGGGACCCCGCTACGGCAAGAGCCGGCAGAATCGTGGAAAATCTACCCACCAGCATGGCCAGAGAGGTGGTGAGGTTATAGAAAAGGGTGTCGGCATTCAATCCGCCAAAGGCGGACCCGTTGTTTCCCGATGTGGACGCGTAGGCGTAAACAATCTCCGAAAGTCCGTGAGGTCCCGGATTGCTAAGGCCGGATAGCCCCGCCTGCGTCGAAATCGCAATGCTGGACATGATAAGGAGCAGGAGGGCCGGTGACAGGATAACGATGAGGGACATCACCATCTCGAATGACTCGAGCTTTTTTCCAATGAATTCCGGAGTCCTGCCGATCATCAGGCCCGCGAGGAACATGGTGAGGATGGCGTAGATTAGCACGCCGATGAGACCCGTACCGACACCACCGAAAATCACTTCCCCGATCGCCATGTTGAACATGAGGATGAGTCCGCTCAAGGGCATCAGGCTATCATGCAAGCTGTTGACGGCCCCGCATGAAGTCGCCGTCGTCGACTGGGCGAAGAGAACGGAATTTATAATACCGAATCGCATCTCTTTCCCTTCCAAATTGATCCCGTTCATAACACCTATCTTTTCAAGAAGGGGATTCCCCTGCATCTCCACCCACAGGATGATACCCGAACCCATCAAGTAGAGCGCCATCATGGAAGCGAAAATAGCCCAGCCCTGCCGGCGATTATTCAACATGGCCCCGAGGGTGAATGGGAGGGCCGCGGGAAGGAGCAGCAGCCCAAGGACGCCCATGAAATCCGTGAGGGGAGTAGGATTTTCAAAAGGATGGGACGCATTTGCGTTAAAGAATCCCCCTCCGTTCGTGCCCAACTGCTTGATGGCCTCCTGAGACGCCACCGGCCCAACGGAAATCACCTGTTTCTGACCTCCAGGCGTCCACGCGTCGATTGGGGCATTCAGAGTCTGGACAACGCCCTGCGAAACAAGGACAAGAGACCATAGGACCGCCAAAGGCAATAAGATGTACAGTATGGAGCGGGTCAGATCGACCCAGAAGTTGCCTATGGTCTCCGATCCCTTTCGGGAAAACCCCCGGATGAGGGCAATTGCGGGAGCAAGACCGGCTGCCGCAGAGAGGAAGTTTTGAACGGTGAGCCCCAGCATCTGTGTGAGATAGCTCATGGTCTGCTCACCGCTGTAAGACTGCCAGTTCGTGTTGGTGACGAAAGATACCGCCGTATTCAGGGCTGTATCCCAGCGAACCGGTCCGAACCCTGATGGATTGAATGGAAGGAGCCCCTGAAGCCGTTGAAGGAGAAAGAGCGCTACGATCCCGATGACATTGAATACGACGAAGGACCAGGCGTAGGTCTTCCATGACATCTCTTCACTCTCATCAATGCCGAATAAACGATAGAGCAGTCTCTCGGGGGGTCTCAGGATGGGAGAGAGGAAGGTGTGTCCGCCGCTATAAACCTTTGACATGAACTCGCCTAAAGGTACAGCCAGAACGGTAAGGATACAGGGAAGTAAAAGGGCGGGGATTAAATCGGTCAGGGTCATCATCGCCTCTTATCGATTCCGCATCCTGGCGGACCGAATGAAATAATAAAAAATACAGATATTACGACGAATCACCCCAAAGTGAGCCGGGGGCTGAAAAGAAATCTGCTTCTATAATCAAGTGATATTATGCTCAAATTCATCGGCCGTCAAATACATGCTTTTTATATTTCAGTAAGGTGTGGCATGCAATATGTAAAAACTGTAACATTCAAAATAGAACATCCACCCGTATTGAAGAAAAATGATACACTGGCGATCACACAGCGCTATCCGGGCAAGGTTGCCTATTTCCCTTGACTGAAGGGCTTTTTTGCTATCTTTTTGAGGCCTTTCAATGAAGACACCCCACCCCAAAACAGCGAGACAGAAGGGAGCTTCGAAATGACCGGCAAAGTGAACATCGATCACATCTTCTACAGAAATCCAACCAAGTATTACCCCACCGTTGACCGGGCCGAAGGCGTTTACATATACGACAGGGACGGCAGGCAGTACATTGATGGCTCCGGCGGTGCTGCCGTGGTCAACATCGGCCACGGGGTCAAGGAAATCGAAAAGGCGATGCTGAAGCAGGCAAGCCGCATCGCCTTTACCCACGGCACGCACTTCACGAGCGAGGCGGCCACCGATCTGGCAGAGAGGATCGTCCGGATGTGCCCCCCGAGTCTGAGCCGCGTTTATTTCCTATCGGGCGGATCGGAAGCCGTGGAGACGGCCGTCAAGATGGCAAGGCAGTACCAGGTGGACCGGGGCTGCCCCCTCAAGTACAAGGTCATCTCCCGCTGGGCGAGCTATCATGGAAACACCCTGGGGGCGCTGGCGTTGAGCGGCCACACGGGAAGACGAAGATATTATCAGCCACTCATCCAGCACACGCCCCACATCGTCCCGGCGTACTGCTACCGGTGTCCCTTCGGTCTTGAGCCGGAGAGGTGCTCCATTGAGTGCGCCGACGACCTGGAGAAGACGATCCTTTACGAAGGGCCCGACACGGTTTCCGCCTTTATCGCCGAGCCCGTCGTCGGTGCCACCGCCGGGGCCCTGGTCCCGAAAGACGGATACTTCAAGAGGATCCGGGAGATCTGCGACAGGTACGACGTCCTTCTCATCGTCGATGAAGTCATGTCAGGCATCGGGAGAACCGGGAGAAACTTCGCCATCGATCACTGGAACGTCGTCCCCGACATGATCGTCGCCGCCAAGGGGCTGGCCGGCGGTTACACGCCGCTCTATGTCGTCGTAGCCAGGGAAGAGATTCACCGGGCCATCAAGGAGAAAAACGGCACCTTCGTCCACGGCCATACCTACAGCCAGAACCCCCTCTCATCCGCCATCGGCGCCGCCGTCCTGGACTACATCCGGGCACACGACCTTGTGCGGGCGTCGGCGGACAAGGGAAAATATTTCCTGGAAAAACTGAAGACGCTCTACAGGCATCCGATCGTCGGGGATGTGCGCGGCCTGGGGCTTTTCGCAGGTGTCGAGTTTGTCCGGGACAGAAAAACGAAGGAGCCCTTCGACCCGAAGCTGAGGCTCAATCTTCTCATCGGAAACCGGGCCTTCGACAAGGGCCTCATCACCTATCCCGGCGGCGGCGGGGCCGACGGCGTGCGGGGAGACCACATCCTCCTCGCGCCGCCTTTCATCATAGAAGTGGCACAGATGGACCGGATCGTCGAAATCCTCGACGAGTCCATCTACGAAATCTCCAAAGAGATTTCGTAAGGCCTGGCCCTTCAGGCCAGCAGGCTAGAGGCCTGAGCGGTGAGTGGTCAGAGATCAGTAGTGAGATCGGGCGGTAAGCACGAGTTGTCAGTTGTGGGTTGTGAATAAATTCGAGCAATTCATAACTCAAAATTCAAAACTCAAAATTGGAGCAGGCTTCAGCCTGCGACCCAGGTTTAATACCCGATACCCGTTGCCCTAAACCCTATGCCCTGCGCCCTTAGCCTTGCGCCTTAAGCCTTGGCCTGAGAGGCCAATTGACTAAATAGACTAAATAGACCAGATAGACCAAAGAGACCAGAACATGGACAAAGTCATTATCACTGCAGCCATCACGGGAAGCCGCATGATGCGCGACGTAGCGCCCTGCATCCCCATCACACCCGAGGAAATCGCCCAATCGGCTATCGAATGCTGGCAGGCGGGGGCGTCGATCGTCCACATCCACGTCCGAGACCCCAAGACGGGCCTGGGGGCACAGGACCTCGATCTCTTCCGCCGGGTGGTGGACAGGATCAGAGAGAAGACGGACCTGATCCTGAGCCTCACGACAAGCGGCATCCCCGGTCGCAACCTGTCTATCGAGGATCGCCTCGCGCCGCTTCAACTGAAGCCGGAGCTCGCCTCCTTTGATGCCGGCTCGATCAACCTCGGCGGCAGCGTCTTCATCAACACGCCCGAGTTTCTCGACGAGACTGCGAAGAAGATGAAGGAGGCGGGGGTGAAACCCGAGATCGAGGTCTTCGACTCGGGCATGCTGGTCACGGCCCTCCGCATGCGCGACCAGGATAAACTCGACGAGCCGCTCCACTTCCAGTTCGTCGCCGGCACGCCCTGGGGCGCGCCGGCGACGCCGAAATCCTTCCTGCACCTCCACGAGATGATGCCTGCGAGTTCCACGTGGTCCATCATCGGCATCGGCCGGGGTTATCTGGCCATGGCGATGATGGCGCTCATCATGGGCGGACACATCCGGGTGGGGATGGAAGACAACATCTACGTGAGTCACGGTGTGCTGGCGAAGACGAACGCCGAACTCGTGGAGCGCGTGGTACGGATCTGCCGGGAATATGGGAGGGGGGTTGCCACACCGACGGAGGCGAGGCAGATTCTCGGATTCAAGAAACGTTGACGGCCCGGAAGTGGTTCAATAAATAAAGAAGGCAGGGTATTTCTACGCTGCCTTCTTTATTGCTTAAAATGAAATTTATTTCAGCCTGTACTTCTTGAGCTTGTACCGGAGCATTCGCTCGCTCATGCCCAGGATCTCGGCCGCCTTCGTCTGATGGTGGCCCGCCTCCTCCATGGCCTCGATGATCATCCGCCGCTCCAACTCCTCGACGGCATCTTTCAACAGCCGGCCCTGGATCTTACCGGGCTCCGCCGCGGATTCCGGCAGCTCCCTGAATGGAAGGTCCTCCATCGTGAGGACTGAGCCTCGCGAGATCACCACGGCCCGTTCGATGATATTTTCGAGTTCGCGGACATTTCCCGGGTAATCGTATTTCAGAAGCATGTCCCTCGCCTCACGACTGATCTCCCGAATCTCTTTCCCGTTCTGCCGGCTGTAGCGTTTCATGAAATGATCGATGAGAGGCGGGATGTCTTCCTTTCGCTCCCGCAGCGGGGGAACGGACATGACAACGACATTCAGCCTGTAGAAGAGGTCCTCCCGGAAGATACCCTCCTTCACCCTGGCTTCCAGATCGCGGTTTGTGGCGCTGATGATCCTGACATCGGCGTGAAGGACCTGATTCCCCCCGACCCGCTGAAACTCTCTTTCCTGGAGGAAGCGCAGAAGCTTGACCTGGACCGGGGGAGACAGATCACCGATTTCGTCGAGGAAAAGGGTCCCGCCGTCGGCCTGCTCAAAGCGGCCGATGCGACGCATGGTAGCGCCGGTGAACGAGCCCTTTTCGTGACCGAAGAGCTCGCTCTCCAGGAGGCTCTCGGGCAGGGCGCTGCAGTTCACCACAATCATGGTCTTGTCGGAACGCGGGCTTAAATTGTGGATGAGTCGAGCGAAGAGCTCCTTCCCCGTCCCGCTTTCGCCCTGTATCAGAACGGTCGTGCGGCTTCCCGAGACTCTCCCCACGAGGTTCACGAGGCCTTCCATTTCACGGCTTCGGAAAACGATGTTCTCCGCCGTGACACCCTTGTCTTTCAGCTGCTCCCGGAGCATCTCGTTTTCCCGGATGAGCGTCCTCCGCTCCGAAATTCGGTCGACATGGATCAGCAGCTCCTCGAGCTCGATGGGTTTGGTGACATAGTCCACGGCACCGGCCTTCATGGCATCCACGGCTGTTTCGATCGTGCCGTAGGCCGTCATCATGATGATGTCGATTTCGGGGTTTATCTCCTTGATGGCCTGGAGGGCCTGCAGACCGTTCATCCCGGGCATCTTGTAGTCCATGAGGACAAGATCGAGTTGTCCCGATCGAATCGCCTCGATGGCTCCCTCACCAGTATCTCTCTCGGTGATGAAATGCCCCTGCTTGGCGAGAAAATCCCTCAGCATCTCCCTTTGCGTCTGGCCGTCTTCAACAATGAGGATGTTCAACGGTTTCATCAATGGTCCTCAGGCACTTTTCTCCCCGGCGGGAAGCCGGACATCGAAGGTCGTCCCCGATCCGGGTGTGCTCTGGACCAGGATCCTGCCGCCGTGACCGCGGACGATCTCATGGGCGATCGGCAGACCAAGTCCCAGTCCCTTCTCTTTTGTCGTGTATTCGGGGTTGAAGATCCGCTCTATTTCCTCGGGGGTGAGACCCGAACCGGTGTCCGTGAACTTGATCGATATCCAGTCACTGCCGCTCGGTTCTACGGCAATGGAAATGGCCCCTTCACCGGGGATGGATTCCATGGCGTTCTTGATAATATTTAAGAAGGCCTGCTGAAGTTTGTCAACATCCATGGGGACGGGGTTCACCGAGTCTATCGACTGGAGCTTGATCGAGACCCCTTTGGTCTTCGCCTCTTCCTCGATGAGGCTCACGAGTTTAAAGAGGACATCCCTCACGGAATAGTCCCGGAATTCCAGCCGCCGGCTCCTGAAGAAGCTGAGAAAATCCTCGATAATCTCATTCAGGCGACGGATCTCATCCCGTATGACCCCCGCCAGTTGTTGAAATTCCTCCTCCTTGCCTTTTTCGGGAAGAAACTCCCGCTGAAGTCGCTGGCTGGCCAGGCTGATGGCGTTCAGCGGATTGCGGATTTCATGGGCCACGCCCGCTGCAAGCTGCCCGAGGGCCGATAGTCTCTCGAACTGTTCAAGCTGCTTTCGCATCTCCTCGATTCTTGCCAGGTGTCGGTTCTGATTCATATAAAGGAACCAGAGAGAAAAGAGACCGATGAGCATGACGAGAGCCATGGATATGTAGAGAAGTTCGCGATTCCTCTGCAGGATCATATCCGCCCGATCACTTTCCAGGCCGACTCTGGCAAACCCGATCCGGGTCGTCTCCAGATAGACCGGGGAGAACACTTCCAGGAGGTTCCGCCCCTTCAGCGTGCTCTTCCGGCTTGCGCTGGATATCTTCGAGTCGAGGAGATCCTGCAGAAGGGAGTCCTTTTCCAGTTTGGATTCCGGCAGGTCACCGAGGCTGCCGAGGATCCCGCCACTTTCATCAGTGACAGCCACATACAGGATACCCTGCATGGAGACGGTCTCCTCGATCGCCCTCTGGACCGCGACCCTCAAGCCCCAGTAGCGGATTCCCTCATCGTCAAAAGCCCCGATGATGGTGCCGTTTCCGCCCGCGCGACGAAGCGCAACCAGTCTCGGCCGATCCTGCCGTTCCGAAGGTCGGCCGAACAGATCGATCATGATATCCTGTTTCCCTTTGATGACGGTGCTCACGCGCGCAAGTAGTCCCGCATCCAGGGGTCTTGTGGCATGGATGACCTTTCCCCTGTCATTTAAAATGGCCAGGAGCCAGAGTTTCTCCTCGGCGGCGTCCTGCCCCTCGCCTTTCGAAGCCTGCCCGGCTGAACCCCAATTCTGGTCTATCCTGCGGAGATGACCCACCAGCGCATTGATCAGGGATTCCTGGGTGTGGAAGGTCTCCTCGGTGAAAGGGATGATGGCGTCGCTGACATGCTCACCCCTGAGCATCTGGATGATGGTGGTATAATTGATCTGCGTTTCCTTTTCGATCTTTTCCGCGATGTCGAGTCCCCGGGTCTCCATGAAATCCGTCAGGGACCGGTCTACTCTTCTCATGTCCATGAGACCCGTGATCAGAATGAGAAGAACGAAGACCGCACAGATGAGGATCATCGCCAGGGGCTGCAAAAAGGGGCGGGTGTATCTGGGAAGAGAATTCTTCAAAATATACGGTTCCCTCAATCAGAGGCTATTTTTTGACCTTTTTCACCGAAGAAGGGTCCATATAGTTGCACCAGAGCTGGATCTGCTCGGGTGTCAAAAGCTTTCTCATCTCTATCTCAAAGTCGATCATCTCCCGGATGAGCTGGACATCCATGGCCTCGATTTCTTTTCCCTTGGCGCGAAGCATCTCTTCGCTTGCGGAGGGATCCCGGATGAGATTACGAAACTCGATCCGCTTGGCAATGATGTCGCTTCTGACTTTAAGAAGCCGCTTGGCATAATTCGCCTTGATCTGTCTGGCGGCTTTCATCTGATCATCCGTCAGTTTTAATTCCTTGAGCGACATTTCCATCCGCCCCGACATCGCCGGCGAAGCCTGCCTCTGCGCCTGAGCGCTGATCGGGCCTGCAGCGAGAGCCAGGACAAGAAGGCAAAATACCTGTAAGAGCCCCACGCATTTCATCCAAATTCTCCGTGATATTGGGTTCATACCATTTCTCGAAAAATGAGGCAACTGCGGAAATTTATCCGGCTCTTTCGAACCAGACTCGCTCTTCCAACTTCGAACTACAGAGATTAAGACCTCGAAAGTCAACCGGCATGGTATTTCTCTCGAGATAGGGTCGACAATCCTTCTTCTTTCTAATCGGGAATCTTCAAGTTCGACATTATTGTCGTTTCATATTACAAATCGCGAAATGTTCCAAGTTATTATTTTCGCTTTATTTTTTTATCCACCTCCCTTCATCCTCGACATTCCTTGCCATCGAAAAACGATGCCATGTAAACGCTGCGCTTCCTTCTTAAGATAAAAGACCTTAGGATATCAATGACTTATAAACGGAACGTTTTTCATGGCACAACTTCTGCAATCTCTACAAGAAAAACGTGCAAGGGTGGTGCCCGGGTGTAAAGGACAAGAAGAAGCGGGCGCCGAACCAGAAAGGAAAACCGAGCGGATAAGACCTCAACCTTACCGCTTAGATATTTTCTCCTCCTTTCAAAAACGAAAGAACAAATTCCCGGGGAGGTCCCCAGACCTCCCCACCTCCCCCTCAACGAATTCCCCACCGACCGACATATGGTTGAAGCTCCATGCGCCCACGACCCGAAGAACCGGGAGTAAAAAAATGTGGCCAACGGTCACGCATATCGTTTATAATCGCCGAAAATTTCTTACCGCCCAGAAAGGGGATTGCGATGAACATCTTCAAACCAGCCGAGATCTTACAGTTTGCCGTCCGGATCGAAGAAAACGGCGAGAAATTTTACAAGCAGGCGGCCCAGGCCACAAAAGACGAAGAGGCGAAGTACATCTTCAACGACCTGGCTGCCGAGGAGACAAAACACAAAGAGATATTCAAGGGCTTTTTAGCCAAGGCGGATGAGCTGAACCCGAAGGAGACCTATAGCGGGGAATACTTCGACTATCTGAAAGAATATATCGATAACAAGATCATCTTTGCCAGAGAATTGGATAAGCCGGTTGCAGACGTCAAGGACACCCTGTCGGCCCTGTCATTCGCCATGCAGCGTGAACTTGATTCGATCCTCTACTATCACGAGGTCAAGAAATTCGTCGCCGACAAACAGCACGCCCTGGTAGACAAGATCATCCAGGAGGAGTGGAAGCACTACTCCAGGCTCTCGGCTATCCGGAACACCTACGCAAAAAAAGCATAGAGATCCCTGCCTTCCGCGATTGAAAGCCGCATGAGGACTCTCATTCTGAACGGGTTTCACAGAGGGGACAGCCGCTGGCAGCAGGCGGCTGCCATTCTTTCCGGGGAACTGAAAAACCGCGGATGGCCGTACGAGGAAATACGCCTCTGTGAAATGGACATCGCAAACTGCGCCGGGTGCTTCGGGTGCTGGACGAAGACCCCCGGGGTCTGTCTCGTCGACGACGCAGGGCGGGAGGTCGCAAGCCGGTTCGCCGGGAGCGATCTTGTCGTTTTTTTTAGCCCTGTCACTTTCGGCGGATACTCCTCGGAGCTCAAGAAAGCCCTCGACCGTCTCATGCCTCTTATCTCCCCCTTCTTCAAGAAAATCCAGGGTGAGGTACATCACCGGCGTCGCTACGATCGATACCCTGCGCTGATCGCCATCGGGATGACGGAGGGCGACGGCGAAGAGCAGAAACGGATATTCCGCAAGCTCCTGCAACGGAACGTCATCAATCTTCACCATCCGAAAAATGCGGACGGGTTCATCGCTGAAGGTGAAGACCCCATCCTTGTCCGCGAGAAGATCCGGGGCTGGCTGCAGGAGGTTGCCCAATGATGATTCCCTACCGTGCGCTTCTCCTCATTGGCAGCCCCAAGGGCCCTCAGAGCACCTCAGAGGCCCTGGGGACCTACCTTGCCGAAAGGCTCCAGGATCGAGGTCTTCAGGTTCAAAAGATCCGCATCCATTCCGCCCTCAGGACGAAAAAAGGCATCCAGTCTCTCTTCGAGGCCGTGGATCGCACGGATATCCTGATCCTTGCCTTTCCCCTTTATGTCGACTGCCTGCCGGCGCCGGTCATCCGGGCCCTGGAGCTGATGGCCCGTCGAAGAAAATCATTACCCGGAAGGGCCGGAGCGGGGATGATCGCCCTGGTGAACTGCGGTTTTCCGGAGGCCTACCACAACGAGACGGCCCTTGAAATCTGCCGCTCATTTGCCTCCGAGGCCAATCTCGTCTGGCTCGGGGGGCTTTCCCTGGGGGGCGGCGGAGCCATCAGCGGGAAACCCCTCGACAGGATCGGGGCGATGGGAAGAAATGTACGCAGTGCCCTGGACCTTACGGCCATCGCCCTCGCGGAGGGAAAGGAAGTCCCCCCGGAGGCCATCGAGCAGATGTCGAGACCTCTCGTCCCGGGATGGCTGTACACACTCATCGGAAGCGCCGGCTGGATCCACAAGGCCTGGCGATCCGGTGTCCTCACGAAGCTCAATGATCGGCCCTACCGGCCCTAAGCCGCTCCTGACCGGCTATCCCGACCCGCATGGAACCCCGTTTTTCATGGCTTAAAGGCAACACGAAGCGTTTGACATTTCCCACCCCATTGCATATAAGACGAAAATCGTGCCCTTCATCAGCCGGGGGCGGGGGCGGACCCTTCGGATAAAACCGACCGCTGGAGGAATATCCCTACGATATGAAAGATGTCCTGAAGCGTTACGAAACGGATCTGAAGCTCGTGGAAGAGCACCTGGAGAGGTCCCTGGGCTCCGAGGTCCGTCTCATTCCCGTCATCATCAAACACCTCATCACGAGCGGCGGGAAGCGTTTCAGGCCCCTCATGCTTCTCACCGCCGCGGATCTATGCGGCTACAAGGGGGACAGACGCTTTCCCCTCTCGGCCGTCATCGAATTCATTCACACGGCTACCCTGCTTCACGACGACGTGATCGACAACGCCGAAACAAGGCGGGGCAGGCCGTCGGCAAACAACGTCTGGGGAAATTCGGCCAGTGTTCTCGTGGGGGATTTTCTCTACTCCAAGTGCTTCTCCCTGATGTCCGATGACGGGGATATCCGCATCATCAAGCTCATGTCCTACACCACCAACATCATGGCTGAAGGGGAGGTCTTCCAGCTCATGAAGTCGGGGGACATCCACATCACCGAAGAGGAATATTTCACGCTCATCGAGAAGAAAACGGCCGTCCTCATCTCGGCTGCCTGTGCCGTCGGCGCCATCCTCGCCGGGGCACCGCCTGCGCATGTCGACGCGCTCGCGGCCTACGGGATGCGGGTCGGCAAGACCTTCCAACTCACCGATGACACCCTGGACTATGTGGCTTCAGAAAAGGAATTCGGCAAAGCAATCGGTATGGACTTGAAGGAAGGAAAGATCACGCTTCCGCTCATTCACGCGTTGAGGCAGTGCTCGGAGAGCGAAAAAAACCGTGTGAAAGACATCCTCGGACGCCAGGGCTCCCAGGAAGGGGATGTGCAGGAGATTCTTTCTCTCATTCACAAATTCGGAGGCATCGATTACGCCATGAACCGGGCAAAAGAGCTCATCGACGAAGGCCGGGTTCTGATGGATCCTTTCGGGGATTCCGAAGCCAAGCGGTCGATGCTTGCCATTGCCGATTTCATCCTCGAGCGAAGGCTCTAGCTCCCCTTCGGGTCGCAGTGGTGAGTGATGAGTTGTGAGCACGAGCGAGGACCAAATCGACTACATAGACCAGATAGACCAAAGGGCCCTGCTCCCGTCACTAAGGCCCTTCAGCGACTTCCGTCGGTCAGACAATCCTGATCTTTTCCCAGGCCGGTTCTTCGGTCCCTTCCCGAAGGGCTTTCATCGTGAGGGGAAGGTGGTCGAGAATATCCTGAGCGGTGATTCCGTCTTCACCCTTCTCCCAGGCTGCAAAATCCCCGGATAACCCGTGAACGAAGACCCCCATCCTCACGGCTTCCTGAAGCGGAAGCCCGAGACCGAACATTGCCGCGATGGTCCCCGTCAGGACGTCCCCGGACCCGGCCGTGGCCATACCGGCATTGCCCGTGAGATTGATGAACACGCGGCCGTCGGGATAGCCGACAAGAGAGTGGGCCCCCTTGAGTACGACAATGGCATTGAGTTCCTTCGCAGTCTTCTGAAGAACCTCCAGGGCCTTCCCCTTCATCCCCGCGGTGCTCAGACCCGCAATCCGCGCCATTTCTCCCGGGTGAGGGGTCAGGATGGTTTCGGCCTTCCTGCCTCTTAAGGCCTTCAGATCCCCGGCGACAGCCGTCAATCCGTCCCCATCGATAAGCAGGGGCTTCCGGATGCCCCGGACAAGTTCCCGGACGAGCTTCTGGGTTTCCCCTTCGAGCGAGATCCCCGGACCGAGGACGACGATGTCCATCTTCTCTGCCAGATTGAGAAGCTCCCCTTTGTTCTTCAACGAAAGGCTGCCCGCTTTTGTTTCTTTCCGGGGGTGAAAGACGATCTCGCTTCCCTTGCTGCCGAGAAGCGGGGTGATGGATGCCGGAGCGGCAAGTCTCGCATAGCCGCCACCGGCCTTGAGGAAGGACTGAGCGGCGAAATAAGGCGCGCCCAGGTAACCGGACGCACCGGCGATGAAGAGGGCTTCACCGAAATCTCCCTTGTGTCCCCAGGGAATCCGCGGCGGAAGTTCCACGGGCTCGTTGGTCTCGATCTTGAGCCTCCGCGAACGCGACAGGGCGGGCGGGAAAGAAATATGAGAAACGAAAAGCGTCCCGCAGTGCTCGTAGCCCGGGTAAAGGAGACAACCGACCTTCGGCAGGCCGAAGGTGATCGTGAAGTCGGCTTTCACGGCCGCGCCCATCACTTCGCCGCTGTCGCCGCTCACACCCGACGGGATGTCGAGGCTGAAGACGGGGCTGCGGCATTCGTTTATGAGATCAATCACGTCGCGGTGCAGACCCTCGACCGTCCTCGCGAGTCCTGTACCGAAAAGTGCGTCGACGACGGCATCGCAGTGAAGGACCTCCATCCGGATCGCCGAAGCCGAGCGGACCTCCTGAATCTCCACCGGCATCCTCAAAAGAATGTCCAAGTTTCTTTTCGCTGCGCCCGTATACTTATCCCGTCCGCCCAGCACGTAAATCCGGGCGGTCCCGCCGTCGGAGATGATCTTCCGGGCCACGACAAAGCCGTCTCCGCCGTTATTGCCGGCACCGCAGATCACGGCAAAGCGCCCTCCCTGTATCGACACCTCCTGCGAGAGGACCCGGTAGGCGGCAAGGCCCGCATTTTCCATGAGGATGTCCTCGGGAATCCCGTGTTTCTCGATGGCCTCTCGATCGAGGGCCTTCATTTCGGATACGCGGCTGACCTTCATCGTTCCACCGACCTCCTTCACCAGCACCTTCTATCAGGTCCCCTCGCGGAGTGCGAGAACCTCCGGGGGGATGTAATGACCCTCCACCTGGCGGGCCGCCAGATCCGACGCGCCATCGAGCGACGTCCGGATGTCCCTCCTGCAATAATACCGTTCCGCGAGATAGGCTGCAAAAAACACATCGCCGGCGCCGATGATGCTCCGGGGGTCCTGCACGATGCGGGCCTGATAGGGGATGATCTCCTCTTCCTTCGTCAACAGATACCCCCCGCGTGAGCCCGCGGTGACGAGCAGCTCTTCGATTTCAAACTGCCGGATCAACTTGGCCGCGTCGACCCCGAAGAAGCTCATGAGGGCTTGGAGTTCTCCTTCATCGGCTTTCAGGACACTGACCAGCCTGAGGACGATCTCCGCGCGCTCGGAAACACGTTGAATGACCCGGCCCTTGTCGCTGAAACGAACATACCCCTGGATATCCGCGCTCGCGAAAAGACCGGCCGTTCGAATACACTCGAAGACCCTGGGATCGATGTCGTCGGGATGCAGGGCCCCGATATGCACATGAAAGAGGCCTTTGAGGGCACCCTCAATCTGTTTCCTTCGAATCGGCTCGGCGACCTGGTGCAATTCCTGGGTTCTCGTATCGCCTTCGACACGGTTCACGAAACAGGTTGTCCGCGACGATGATCCCGTGAAGAGACGGACGTCCTCCCGCGACAGCACATCGAGGACGGCCCTGTCCTTCTCGGCCACATTGGTTACAACCAGAGTGTCAATCCCGTAACGCCGGAAGGTAAGACCGGCATAGGTGACCACACCGCCCAGCTGGCGCGTCCGCTCTGCTCCCTGAATAATTTCATCTATCGTCGCGGAGCCGATGATGGCAACAGATTTCTTTGTCATGATGGAATTACCGCCTTTTTGCCGGCCCCGGATAGTTCAAAGCACGAAATCCAGGACATAACCGGTCACCAGGAAGAGTCCCGTGAGCACATACACCTTGATCATCATCAGGTTGGCCGGGGTCATCTTCAGCCTGTCCAGGTAATGTTCTCTCAAAACCCGGACCGATTGAAAGGCCAGGGGGAGACTCAGGAAGCCCAGGAGCGCGAGAGGGGGGGCGACCTTCATTATCACGACCGTGAGAAGAATCGCATAGGCGAGGAAGAGCCCCGCCACATACAGGATCACGCCCGCCTTGCGGCCAAAGCGGGCCACGAGGTTTAATTTTTCACCGCGCCGGTCATCCTCATAATCGGGGATCTCGTTGATGATGAGCATGGACCACATGAGCAATCCCAGCACCAGCGACACCATGAGCGGCTCCAGATCCAGACGTCCGGACTGAACATAATAGGAGCCGAGGCCGATGACCGGACCGAAGTTGATGACCATCATCAATTCACCGAAGCCCCTGTAACCGAACTTGATGGGGGGAACGGTATAGAAGATGGAAGAAAACATGCCGATGAATCCAAAGACCAGAACGGGCCAGCCCTTCATGTACGCGAGGTAGAAGCCGATGACGGCCGTGACCAGGAAGCAGACGACCGAGGCGACAAGCATCTCGCGTACCGTCAGAAGCCCCTCCGTCAGGACGCCGCTTCCGCCGGTGTAGGGATTCTTGTCGGCCGGCCCCGATCGATCCACGAAATGAAGACAGTCAAATACATCATCGAGCATGTTCAGGCCGAAGTGGTGAACCGTAACGCCGGCCATGACCAGCAGGAAGGCCACGAAGTCAAAGGACTGGAATCGGATCCATGCGATGACGCTGCACAGGACGGCCGGGATGAAGCTGGGGGGCACAAAATGAAAGCGGACGGCCTGAAACCAGATGGCCGGTAAACTTCGGTCCCTGCCTGCGTTGCCTGCGGTCTCTATTCGAAGTCTCATAGTCTCACGTGGATATCGCGAGCCGATACAGCGGTTGCGGATTCCCGTCTTCCGGAATCATCCCCTAATGAAGCATTTCCTCAAATCGCCTTCCGACTTCGTCCCAGTTGACGATGTTCCAGAAGGCCTCCACGAACTTGGCCCTCAGGTTTTTGTAATCGAGGTAATAGGCATGCTCCCAGAGGTCGAGGACCAGGAGGATCCGGAACATGGGATAGATATTGACATTGTGCTTTTCGATCTGCATGATCAAGGGCCGGTTCGTCAGCATGCAGAAAGACAGTGCCGCCCAGCCGGAACCCTCGACGCTGACGGCCGCCTGTGAGAATTCCTTTTTGAATCGTTCAAAGCTCCCGAACTCCTTGTCAATAGCCGTTGCGAGGATTCCCGAAGGCCTGGGGCTCGCCTTGCCGGCCGGCGCAAGATTTCCCCAGAAGAGCGTGTGCAGCAGATGACCTCCGATATGGAAGGAGAGCTCCTTGAGGATCGCCTTCACATCCAGATCGGTGCCATCCGCGCGGGCTTTGTCCAGTCGTTCAAAAATGGCATTCGCGCCCGACACGTAAGCCTGGTGATGCTTTTCGTGATGAATCTGCAGTTGCACCTGAGAGATATGAGGCTCCAGGCTGTTGTATCCATATGGCAGTTTCGGCAGCGTGTAGAAATTCCCCATAGCGATCTCCTTTCCTCACTTCTTTTTCTTAATCGTTTTTCTGCGCGGCCCGGGCCTCAACTCCCCCTGAAGCCACTTCAGATAATCCTTACTCCCCGCGACAATGGGAAGAGCCACAATTTCCGGCACCTCGTAAGGATGCACCTTTCGGATGACCTTCTCCAGCGCCGCATATTGACCCTCGCTTGTTTTGATGGAACAGAGCCATTCCCCGGACGTCTCCAGATTCTCTTTCCACCAGTACAGGCTTGTCACGGGTCCCACAATCTGCACACAGGCCGCGAGTCTCTTCTCCAGAAGGACCCTGGCGATCCTTTCCGCGTCTGCCTCCCTTGAGGTGGTGGTCACAACCTGAAGGTATCTCTTTTTCACGGACAACACTGCCTCCCCACAGTCAGGACCCTGCGCGGCAATTATATTTTTCTGCCCGGCTTGATTTTCATCACCCCGATCACCACCCCTGCAATCACCATGAGAAGGCTCAGGACCTGCCCCATGCTGAGGCTCCCGATGACAAACCCGAGTTGCGCGTCCGGCTCCCTGTAAAATTCGATGAAGAACCGGACGAGGCCGTAGCCGACCATGTAGAGGGCTACAAAGAACCCCTCGAAGTATCTCTTCTTTCTGAGGCCCCACAGGACGGCAAAAAGAAGAACGCCTTCGAAGAAGGCCTCGTAGAGCTGGGAAGGGTGCCGGAGTAGGCCACTGGAATCGAGGGGAAAATACATTCCCCACGGGACCGTCGTCGCACGCCCCCAGAGCTCCCCGTTGATAAAATTGCCGATGCGACCGAAGGTGTATCCCAGGGGGACGGCCGGCGCAAAGAGGTCGGCAATATTCCAGAAAGAGATCCGGTATTTATTGCAGAAGATAACAGACGCGGCAAGCAGGCCGACCAGGCCCCCGTGGTAAGACATGCCGCTGATCCCAACGAATCTTATGCCGTGGCTGAAATCAAAGGGGAGGAAGATCTCCGAGAGATGTCTCAGGTAGTAGTCAAAATTATAGAAAAGGACATAACCGAGTCTACCGCCAAGGATGACGCCGATGATCGCCCAGAGCATGAAGTCCTGAATCGTCTCACGGGTGTATGGAAATTTCTCTTTTTCAAGGCGGAACACAACCAGGAAATAGGTCAGGGCAAAAGCCACGATGTACATCAGGCTGTAATAGCGAACCTGGAACGACCCGATCTGGAAAATATTCGGATTGATGGATGACGGCAGATGCTGCCAGAAATGAACAAAATCGCTCAACAAATATTCCTTTCTCTTAAGATGCTTTTGCGATGCTGCCGGTACCCTTCAGTCTATCACGGGTTCCGGCCTCGGGCCGCAGGCCCGATTTCTACACTATTTTTATTACCCTGTACCCTATACCCGTTGCCCTGAACCCGTAATTGCTACTTGTAGGCGATGCCCTTCAAGTCCTCGACATAGTGCTGGGCCGCAACGGCCGCTGTTGCCCCGTCCCCGCAGGCCGTGACGACCTGCCGCAGAAGCTTCCGGATGCAGTCACCGCAGGCAAAGATCCCCTTTGCCGAGGTCTGCATATGACTGTCCGCCACGACGTAGCCCTGCGGATCGAGGTCCACGATGCCCTCGAGAAATTTCGTGTTCGGGATAAGGCCGATGAAGATGAAGATGCCGTCGGCGGAGATTTCCCTGACGTCACCGGGGTCCCTGACATTCCTGAGCCTGACCCCCTTCACGGACTGATCACCCAGGATCTCCGACACCACGGCATTCCAGGCAAACTGGATTTTCTCGTTCGTCATGGCCCGGTCGCGAAGAATGCCCGCCGCTCTCAGGCGGTCCCTGCGGTGCACAAGGGTGACCTTCTTTGCAAACCGGGTGAGATAGAGGGCTTCCTGGACAGCCGTGTCACCCCCCCCCACGACGACCACCTCACGATCCCGGTAGAAAGGGCCGTCGCAGGTGGCGCAGAATGAAACCCCCTTCCCGATAAAGGCCTCCTCACCGGTGACGCCGAGCTTCCTCCAGTTTGCACCCGTCGCAATGATGACGGCAAGGGCGGTGAAGCCGTCCCCTGTCGTTTTCACGTGCCAGCCGTCGACGTCTCCGATACGTGCCTTTTCGATGGTGACGACATCTCCCGAGGCGAATTGCACGCCGAAATGCCCGGCCTGGTTCCGCATGCGGTCGGCCAGTTCAAACCCGCCGATGGCCTCAATCCCCGGATAATTTTCGACCAGATCCGTGACAGAAATCTGACTGGCCGTGGAGCCCCCTTCGATACAAAGCGTTTTCAGGTCCGCCCTGGCGGCATAAATACCCGCCGTCAAGCCCGCAGGTCCGCCCCCGATGATGACAACATCGAAGAGATTTGCAGGGATTTCTGCGCCGCTCATACCCGGACTCCTTCGCAGATTTTGTGTGACCGGGGTTATCCTACCCAATAAACTTTGTTCTTGTTATTCCAATTCGAAAAGAAGTCAAGATAAATTGGAAGACCTTCGTTTTTCCCGCTCTTAATCGCGCGATATCACTTCACAGGCCGGGCCGAGCAGTACCGCAATCTCTTTCAACCGCTGTCGGGGTAAAGCCCGGACGTGAGGCTCCGCAGCCGGCCTATCCACGGTATTGAGCTGGATGCGGTCGGGCTTGATGAGATCGACATATTGCTTGATCCGCCGGACCTCATCCTCACCGGATGTAATTCCCTCCACAAGAAAAACCTCAAGCCAGATGGGCCCGCGGAAATCCCGTCTCAGCGCCACGAGCCCCTCAACCATCTTTTCGAAGGTGACGTCCGCGGTGGGGCGGTTCACCGCTTGAAAGGTTTCCACCCCGCCCGCATCGAGCGAGGGGATGATGAGATCGGCATTAAGGACGGCCCTCCGAACCTCATCCATCCAGAAAAGAGAGCCGTTCGTCAGGAGGGCCACAGGACCTTTCGAAATTTTCCTGATCCCGGCGATGATCTCCCCGATGCAGTTGTGGAGCGTCGGTTCTCCGGGCCCGTAAAGAGTGATGTAATCCGGCTGCGCGATCTCCCGGAGCCTTTCCTTCACGGCCTCCACGACTGCTGCAACGGGCAGACAATCCCCTGCAGCGGGACATCTCTTTGTTGTCCCGCCGAGTTCGCAATAAATGCAGTCGTAATTGCAGATCTTTTCGGGAAAGACATCCACACCCAGGGACTTTCCCAACCGCCTTGAAAGGACAGGCCCGAAAACGTATTGCTTTTTCAAATCTTTTACCGTCGATCCCACGGGACATTGAAAACATCCGCCCCGCACGGAATTATTTGAACATTTTTTTTAAGAGCTTGATTTCCTTTTTTTTCGCCCTGGCAGCTTTTTTTTCGGCCTTCTCATCCGAGATTCCGAAAGCAGCGCCGGACGCCTGCCCCTGAATCTCAATTTCTGTGCCGCTATCCATCTTCTCCGGATGAAGGGGCTTTGGCTCCGAGGAGGCGATCACGGATTCTTCGGCGGGCATCTTTCGTCCTGCCGCCTTCTCCCGGGTTCTCCTCATCAAATACTGGGCAAAGGTCTTGCCGAACTGCCCCACAAAACCCGCTGCAAGGACGATAAAAATCCATTTAACGACGGTAGAGGGATCGATCTCGCTCATGAACTCGGCACCTTTTGAAGGATGACACACCTTCGATCCGGGCGAAAATTCATCTCACCGCTTTTTCAGATAGCGTTTTTCAACCAAATCCACGATACCCCGGGCGTCATTGATGTCCAGACAGGGGACATCAACGCCGAGAGGCCTGTCGCTGGCCACGGCAAGCAGGTTGCCCTGTTTATTGCCCAGGAGTTCATCGCCGAGGGAGGACCGGAAAAC
>JAPLJU010000096.1 GCA_026388445.1 Deltaproteobacteria bacterium | reverse complement strand
CCCTCCGTGGTGAGGCATGTACTGATCCCCGGCCGGTCCTCGCGCCCGTAGAAAAGCTCCCGTGTCATCCCCCGGACTCTCAGGAGCTCCTCCAGCGAATCCAGGGGACCGTTCTTGCAGGCGTAGGGTTCGGGCAGGCTCGCGTAGAACGCATTTTCCGCGCCGCTGCCGGTAACCTCGCTGTCCGGGTCCAGCCAGTCCTTGATGGCATCGAGAAGGTCGCTCACCTCCTTGGCGCTCAGGTTGTACTCGGGCAGGCTGAGGAGCCTTGTGAGCAGGTCTTTGACCTCGTTGTTGTACTGGTCCCCGTCGGCGAGCCTGTTGACCTGGATCTTTCCGGATTCATCGGCGATCGAAATCTTCAGATAACCGCCGTCAAAAAGAGATTTGGATTTCTCCGTCAGGGGCTCCAGGTTGGCCCACTCCTCGTCAAGGCCGTCGTAGGCGTTTTTGTCGTTCGCGAGGATCATGACGGCACCGAAGATGCCCGACTTGGCGATATAGATGGCCTTGATCCCGTCTCCGAGATTTGAGACCTCATAGATCTGGGCCCGCGACGCCATATTGATCTGAAGGGTCACGGCAACGATGACACTCATCATCAGGAGAACCAGGATCAGGGCCACGCCCCGGTTATTTCTCAGGATGCCTTTCATGCTTTTTCACGTCCCCTCGTATGCCGCGACCAGGGGGATCTTCGTCATGAAGCGGTAAGGGAGGTTCGGGTCCGCCGGGTTGGCGAAGCTCAGGTGGATCGCCACCGCCTGAGGCAGGGGCTTTGATTCCGGAAGCCCTGCCGGTGCGGAATCCCAGGTTTCGTATTCCTTCCCGCTGGCGTCGTAGAACTTGAAGGCCATGGACTGAAGACCCCTGCAGAGGATGAAGGCCTGGCTGCCCCCGACCGCCGGCGTTTTCGAATCCACGGGTTCCTCTTTTCTCATGAGATTGTAACCGCCGTTTTCCCGATCCTCTTCCACGTAGTAGGTGATCTTCACGGCCCCCTCCATGAGCACGTTGCCCTCGAAGTTTGTGGAGGCCGTGGAGAGGAAGGTGAGACCTCCGGTGGACTTGCCGGAGGGGTCTGCCTGTGTGCTGAATTCCGATCCCCCCTCATAGGTCCCGGCGCAGGATAGATCGGTCATCATCCTTTCGAAGGAACTCCGGGCCATGCTGTAAATCCTGTCGCCCGCCTCGAGATCCTTGATCACCCGGAGCGTGCCCGTGTAGGAGGCGTAGATGGTCGTCAGCACCACGCTCAGGATGACGATGGCAATGAGAATTTCAAGGAGGGTGAAGCCCTCATGGTCGCGAGTTGGGACCCGCTCCAATTTTGAGTTTTGAGTTATGAGTTTTGAGTTATAAAATATGGATGTGAACATTTTTTAATTTCTAATTCAAAATTGAGTGCATCCTTTCGTCTGCACTCCCGGTAATGAAATTATTAGACATATTGCGCCCGCCTCCCGGCGGAAGCGCCCCCGGTCGTAACTCAGGCCTTTGGCCTGTCCGCTATGTGCCCTGCTGCCAGGTGGTCCTGTTCATGGGCCTGTAGAAGATCAGGCGATAGGTGTTGTTGGTCGTCATCCTGATGTTCGTGACGGTCACCTCCACTCGTCCGAGGGACTGGATGTCGGATGGCGCGACAATAGTCCGCCAGTTGTAATCGGCGTAGTCGTCGCCGAAGTCCCCCGTCTGTGTCCCCGTGCTCAGAACCTCTTGGGCTTCGAAATCCGTCATTTTGCTCTGGGCGAGAAGGGACATCATCGTGACCGTCCTGGAATGCTGGGCCATGGAAATACTCTGGGACTGCGACTGAAAAACAGCCACGAGCGTGATGGCGAGGATGGCGATGGCGATCATAACCTCGAGGAGGGTGAAGCCACCATGAGCGCGGGCCGAGGTCCGCGCTAATTTTGAGTTTTGAGTTATGAGTTTTGAAATTTCATTTCACCTTAAATCGTGCGCCTCATGCCTTTCTCACCACTCACCACTTGTATGTTAAATTCCTATCTCAAAGTTGAAAGTTTATGTTAAACGTTCTTCCATCAGGTTGTTCACGTCGTGGTAGACCGCACTACCACAGGGTTC
>JAPLJU010000281.1 GCA_026388445.1 Deltaproteobacteria bacterium | reverse complement strand
GTCGTCGTATTTAAACCTGGTCTTTATCCTGGCCACAGCGATGTAACAGAAGATACTCACGAAAATACCGATAAAAATAGCGTTCATGGGATTCACAAATCCGCAGGCCGGTGTGACGGCGACCAGTCCGGCGACAGCGCCTGTCACGACACCGAGGACCGTGGGCGATCCGTACTGCTGCCATTCGATAAGGGCCCAAGTGAGCCCGGCTGCGGCGGTAGCCACGTTGGTGGTCACAAAGGCGTTGGCGGCCAGTTCGTTGGCCGCGAGGGCGCTACCGGCGTTAAAACCGAACCACCCGAACCACAGCAGCGCACCCCCGAGCACCGTGAAGGGCAAATTGTGGGGTGTGAAGGTGTGTTCATCAACGCCGATCCTCTTGCCGATGAGTAATGCCAGGACCAGGGCCGATACACCGGAACTGGTGTGAACAACAATCCCCCCGGCAAAATCGAGTGCCCCCAGATTCCTGAGCCAGCCATCGATGCCCCAGACCCAGTGTCCGAGGGGGTCGTAAACAAAGGTCGCCCACAGAACCGTGAAGACAAGGAATCCGGAAAATTTGATGCGTTCCGCGTAGGTCCCGATGATGAGGGCCGGTGTGATGACGGCGAACATGCACTGGAAAATCATGAAGGCGTAGTGGGGGATGGTGGCCGCGTAGTCGGCAAAGGGTTGACCGCCGACCCCTTTCAGCCCGGCCCATTCCAGGCCGCCGATGATCCCGTGGCCCGCGTCGGGCCCGAAGGTGAGGGAGTAACCGTAGAGTACCCACTGGAGGCTGATCACGCACAGGATGATGAAGCATTGCATCAGGGCCGAAAGGACATTCTTCCTTCGTACGAGCCCGCCATAGAAGAAGGCCAGTCCCGGCAGGCAAGGGGGATGCCAGGCGAGAGAAAAAATTTAAGTCATTGAAAACACATGTGAATGTGTAATCACATCCAATGGAAGCGGGTCATATTTGGAACAAAAATGTATCTCATTGAGACGAGACATACAATATTGTTTCTATTTTCCCAAGAAATCTCGCGCTTCGTTATCGATGGTTCAGGTCAAATCCCAAACGATACTCTGCAGATAAAACAAAACTTCCTGATGCTACCCGGCGTGGCACTTTTCTTGATTTGGTTATGACCATCGGACGTCTGGTACAGAAACCAATTCATCAAACGAAAGGGGATACTCATGACGAACCACTCGAGACAAATTCATTACAGAAGATTTATCCTCTCCATCCTGCACGTCATTGCCATCATCTTTATCTTCGTCAGTACAGCAAAGGCGGAGGAAGAAAAACCGGCAATGGATGCCACCGTCGCCGCCCTCAGCCAGTATATATGGCGGGGCCAGGAAATGACGAGAAACAGTGTCGTCATTCAACCCTCCCTGACGGCTAGCTACAAGGGTTTCTCCATCAACCTCTGGGGAAACCTCGACACGGATCCTTATACAAGGACGGATACGAGCTACTCCGGCACGTGGACGGAGACGGACTTTACCCTTTCTTACAGCAAGTCCTTCGGGATCGTAACGGCGGGGGCGGGCTATATCTATTACGGTTTATCGGCGCCTAATGCGGGGGCGCCCGACCCTTTGGATTCCCAAGAGATCTATGCATCGGTCGGTCTCAATACCCTTCTTTCACCCACCCTGACGGTGTACAAGGAGATCGATCATTACCACCAGTGGTACTTCCTGCTGGGTGTTTCACACCTCTTCAAATTCAGTGATGCCGTCGGAATGAAATTGTCGGCATCAGCGAGTTATCTGAAGAGCGAGGAAGAGACGACCTATCCGAAGGTCAATGATAACCAGGTCCCCACGGGAGACAAGTTCAATAACTTTCATGACGGCGTGCTTTCCGCGAGCCTTCCCATCACACCGATGAAATATGTGACCATCGCGCCGACGGTCTCTTTGATCTTCCCGCTTTCCGATGATGCGAAGAATGAAATGAAATACCGGAGTAAAGACGGCGATACCGACAACTTTCTGGTGTGGGGGCTCAGCATGGGT
>JAPLJU010000165.1 GCA_026388445.1 Deltaproteobacteria bacterium | reverse complement strand
AGTTCATGAAGTCCCGAAGGACGAAGCTCTCCTCGAGCAACGTCCTGTATGCGGAAAGCGACTTGCCGCTGAAATCACCAATGGCTTTAGCCTTCAGAACCGTTTTAGCCGCGAAGTGACCCGAGGCCAGCGCGTATTCCATGCCGCGCACGGTGAAGCCCATGTTGAGGGCAAACCCCGCCGCGTCACCCGCCACCAGGATGCCGTCACCGGAAAGCGGACTCAAACCTTTGTATCCGCCTTCGGGGATCATGTGGGCCCCGTATTCCACGGTGCTGCCGCCTTTGATAAGAGGGGCAATCTCCGACCGTGACTTGAAAGCGTCGAGAAGCGCGGGGACCTCAGCGGCGCCGCCTTTTTCGATGAAGTCATGAATGCCTATGACAAGTCCCAGGCTTACGCTTTCTCTGTTGGTGTAGAGAAAACCGCCGCCGAAAAGACCTTTTGTGACCTCACCGGTATAGAGTCGCGCCGCGCCCTCCTCGCCGTCAAGGTTGAAGCGGTCGTTGATTACATTAGCATCGAGAGTGATGACCTCCTTGATGCCGACGGCGTAATCCTCGGGCTTTCCGGGTGGGTGGAGTCCGGCCTTCTCCGCGAGAAGCGAAAGGACGCCGTCGCAGGCAATGACCGCGTCGGCGCGGAGATCGTCGCCGCCGGCAACCACTCCTGCAATTTTTCCATTTTCCTTGATCACATCATCGACGCGGGTCTTGGGTAAGAGCATGACACCCTTTTCCTCGACCCGCTCGGCCATCCAGCGGTCAAACCTCGAGCGAAGGACGCTGTAGCTCTGGTGGGGCTCGGCGCGAAGTTCGTCACCGGCATAGTCCAGGGTAAGTGATCGCTCCTTTGCCATCACTGTGACCCCTTCATGGGTGATGAAGCGCTCAAGAGGTGCCTCCTTCCACAAATCGGGGAAGAGGTCGCGGACGGGATTCATATAGAGGCGACCGCCGGAGAGATTTTTTGCGCCGGGATAATCACCCCGTTCCAGGACCAGGACTTCCATTCCCTGCCCGGCAAGGGTCCAGGCGCATCCCAGGCCCGCGAGCCCCGCTCCTACGATGATCGCGTCAAACTTCTCCATCTTTTACTCTTTCCGGATATCGAAAAACCGTATCTGACATACCCCATTTACCGGGAGTAGTGCAACCCAAAACACAGGACCTGACAGCCCTTACGCGTGCTTTACCTTCGGCTCAGAAAGCTATTCTTCCAAAAGGTCTGTGTGCTCGAAAACCGGGGTCCCATGCCGTCTTCGAATCTGAAACAGTATCCAGGATCAAGAATACGGGAAGAATGCCTCAAGAGAGCTTCCCTTCCGGCCGATAACAACACGGATGTATCAATAATTTCAGATAATTTTTCCAGGGTATGTTTTTTGCAAAACTATCTTGGCTGACCGGATGCGTCCCGGTTGTAGGGAATATTATGTTCGCCAAGAAGTTGTCAGTTATCGCGCAATGATTAATGAAATTGAGAAGTTAAAATTGAAGTGAAGGAGGAAAGATCATGGCAGAAAATCCCATAGCAAACCCGCTCATCGTTCTCCGTGAGGAATTTGACGACTGGGCTATCCTTTTCGACCCCGACACGGGCAACGCCTTCGGTCTCAATCCCACGGGGGTCTTCGTCTGGAAGCTCCTCGACGGCGAGCATTCCCTTGAAGACATTTCGGCGGAACTCCGAACAAACGCTGACGACGTGCCGGAAGAAGTGAAAGATCATCTCCAGGAATTCGTTGTCGATCTCGAGAAACAGGGTCTGGTCGGCTTCGAAGTCGCGCGGTAAGCCTCAGAAAGGGGATTGGAAAAGATGAGTTTTGACCATCATTCCATTATTCCAGTATTCCAATTATCCATCGTTGCCTTGGGCAACATCGATCCTCTCGGGGAGGTCGACTTATGCGAGTTATGAAAACACCCAAATCCGTGGATCTGGAAATAACGAACCGGTGCAACCTTCGATGCACATACTGCAGCCACTTCGAGAGTGATGGTGATGTGGGTCACGATTTGCCGAAAGAAGAGTGGCTGAAGTTCTTCGAGGAGCTTAACCGCTGCGCCGTGACGAATGTGACCCTGTCCGGCGGGGAGGCCTTCATACGGAAGGACCTGAAGGATCTCATCGAGGGCATTGTCAGGAACCGCATGCGCTTTGGTATCCTGAGCAACGGGACGCTCATCACGGACGAGATGGCCGCTTTTCTGGCCTCGACGGGCCGCTGCGACAGCGTACAAGTCTCCATTGATGGTTCGATGCCCATCACCCACGACGTCTGCCGGGGAAAGGGGAGTTTTGTCAAGGCGGTCAACGGCATAAAGTGCCTTCAAAAATATGAAGTACCAGTCACTGTTCGTGTGACGATCCATCGAAAGAATCTTCATGACCTCGAAGCGGTCTCAAAACTTCTTCTCGAAGAGATCGGCCTTCCAGGCTTCTCGACGAATTCCGCCTCTCACATGGGCCTTTGCCGCAAGAATGCCGAGCAGGTCCAGCTGACACCGGGGGAGCGATCACTTGCCATGGAGACCATGCTGAAGCTGGTGGCGAAGTATAACGGCAGGATCAGCGCCAACGCGGGACCGCTTGCCGAGGCGAGGGGTTGGCTTGCGATGGAGAAGGCATGTCGCGGTGAAACGGATGACGCCCCCGGCCAGGGCTTCCTTACGGGATGCGGAGGGATGTGGAGCCAGATGGGTGTCCGGGCCGACGGTGTCATGGTTTCCTGCTGCCAGATGCCCCACATCGAGCTGGGCCGGATCAACCGGGATGATCTCAGGGAAGTCTGGCAAAATCACCCGGAAATGAAGAAATTGAGGGAACGGCATAATATCCCCCTTAGCAGTTTCGAATTCTGCAGGGGCTGTGAATACATCAACTTCTGCACCGGGAGTTGTCCGGCGCTTTCCTACACCTTCGTAGGTGATGTTTATCATCCGAGCACCGGTGATTGCCTGAAGCGGTTCCTGGAAGAAGGCGGAAGGCTTCCGGATGAAAGGCTGCTGCTTCTTAAAAGTGAAGCCGGTTGTAACTGTGTGACCTGAAGGATCACTTTTTGAGGTCCTGACATTAACGGAGATATTCCGGCGACGGAAAGTTATCCAGGAGAGTGAATCAATAGAAATAAAAGGACGGGCTGAAATAATTGATCGGAAATTAGACAGGTTGATTAAATCCTTAAGGAGCAGATCATGAATCAAAGTCAGCGGGAACAAAGTTCGCCTGCAGTCGAAGCAAACCTCGAGCGCAGCACTCCTCTAGCAGAGCGCTCTTCGAACCCGGCACTCCTCGAGCGAAGCGCTCTGAGTTACCCGCTGGGCTGCATCTACTTTTACCTGACCGAGGGTTGCAACCTCTGCTGCCGTCACTGCTGGATTCAGCCGAAGTTCCAGAACGGTGAGCGGGTTTATCCGTCTCTTGATGTCGGGCTTTTTAAATCGATCATCGAACAGGCAAAACCTCTGGGGCTCAACTCCGTCAAGTTGACGGGCGGCGAGCCTCTCCTCCATCCACAGATCGGGGAACTCCTGGAGCACATTAAGAAAGAAGAACTTCGACTAACTATCGAAACGAACGGCGTCCTCTGCACCCCCGATCTCGCGCGTCAGATAGCATCCTGCCAGAACCCCTTTGTTTCAGTGAGCATCGACGGCGCGGACGCGGAGACGCACGAGTGGGTGAGAGGAGTCGCGGGGTCCTTCCAGCAGGCAATCGACGGTGTTCGCAACCTCGTCGAAGCGGGCATCCACCCCCAGATCATAATGACGATCATGTGCCGGAACTACGACCAGATGGAAGACGTGGTCCGTCTGGCTGAAGGGCTACAGGCGAGTTCTGTTAAATTCAATATCGTTCAACCCGCAGCCCGGGGTGAGAAGATGCATGAGACGGGGGAGACGCTGACGATCGAGGAGCTGGTCGAAATCGGCCGCTGGGTGGAAAACGAACTTTCCGCAAGGGCGAGCATTGGGCTGTACCACAGTCACCCCGCTGCCTTTCGCCCCATGAGCAAGATGTTCGGGGACAACGGCGACGGGTGCGGCGTATGCGGCGTCCTGGGGATTCTGGGCGTTCTGGGTAACGGTTCCTACGCGCTCTGCGGGATCGGCGAGACGGTGCCCGAGCTTGTCTTCGGGCATGCCGCGAAAGACCGGCTGGCCGACATCTGGGAAAACAACTCCGTCCTCAAGGAGCTTCGCGAGGGCCTGCCGGACCGCTTCGAGGGTATCTGCGGCGATTGCGTCATGAAGGGCATCTGCCTGGGGAGTTGTGTGGCCCAGAACTATTACAGTGCTAAGAACCTCTGGGCGGGCTACTGGTACTGCGAGGCGGCGAAAAAGCGTGGGCTTTTCCCCGGCACCCGAGTGGAGGTTAAACGAAAGACAGTGGGTGAAGGACCAAGGCCGTCCGCATGAATCCGGTAAGAACCATCAGGAAGGAGAAGAGAGGTTGCATGCCGTGGCGGGACGGGGCTGAGGAAGCCTGAAAGCGGTTGCAACCCACCTATCATAATGTTTTGCATGGGACAGGATGTGGCAAACGAAGGACAAAATATGAACTTGCAACTGGCCGGTGATCTTTCGTGGACGCTCATTGGGACTGCGGAAGCCAGTTCCTGGGTGATGAAACTCTCGAAGTTCATGTGCCTGAAAAACGGCGATACGAATGGCTGTCCAAAGATCATCTTCTGCAGGGCCGGCCTTGATGGCAAGAAGAAAGCGGAAAGCATCAGGCAGTTGAAGGAAAAAGTCTCTGCGGAAATTCCCTTGAACGGTTGGCAAATCCTTTCCGGAAGCGGCCTGGAGATCTGGAGTCACCGGCAGAATAATTGTATCATCTGCGACCTGGGTAATATATCCACGAACGAAATTGACGCCATGCAAATGATTGCGGTTATTTCCATTATCTGGAAAGAGGCGATAAGAAAAGGGGGCATCCCACTGCACGCGGGCCTTCTCGAATTCGAGGGTCGCGGGGTTGCCATTGCGGCGAATGGTGGAGGCGGGAAAACGACCTGCGCCGGGCGCCTGCCATCGTCCTGGAAGGCCCATTGCGATGACGCCGCGCTTGTTCTTCGGGCAAGCCCTTCGGATTACGTCGTGCACCCATTTCCGACATGGAGCAAGTATCTCTCGAAGCACTGTGAAAGCACTTGGGTGGTGGAAAAGAGACTGCCGCTCTCGGGGATTTTTTTCCTCGAGAAGGCCTGGACGGACGAAGTCATTCCACTCGGCCGTTCAAGAGCGGCCGTGTCGATTAATCAAAGCGCATGGCAGATCATGAGCAGCTGGATTGGAGCGATTCCAAAGAAAGAAAAGACGGAGCTGTACCTCAAATTATTTGAAAATGCCTGTGCTTTGGCCGGTGTTATACCTGCTTATACGCTCCGTGTGAGCATGACCGGCCGGTTCTGGGAGAAGATCGAAGAATGTCTATTATGACTCACCTTTTACGAGGAGTCTGAATTACGATAGTGGACGGCTGGCATGAGCAAGATTAAGTATGACATCCCGGTTCTAATTCCGTTTTCGGTTCAACCCAGCGCAAGTGGGTATTGTAACCCAGGCTCTGGTGACTCGGGCGCCTGTAACGCAAACGGCAATTACCCAGGAACCAGCTGTAGTAGTTACGGAATGTACACTAATCCAGCGTGCGGCGGTAATTGCACCTCCGGCACGTCAGGCAGTATCGGGTGTACCGTGGGTTTGTATGCCTGCAGAAACTGCTGGAGCGGAACGAATGTGATAGAAGGTTGTTATACGGGGGGTACACCGAGTTACGCCTGCAGGAACGGCTCAGGTGCTATTAATGTTTGCGGGTCCGGTTATAGTACCTGAGTCAACCGAGCCGCCGGGATATTCTTACAGGGTTGAATGATGCCGACAGTCATACTGACCACAAGATGCCCCAATTCGTGCGAGTGGTGTTTTGCCCGGGCGAAGATGGAAGCGTATCGGGCAAAGGGTGTCTTAGAGATGGGATGGGAGGATTTTGTTTTCGTCGTCGACTTTCACGAAAGATCCGGCCTGAAAAACATCAACCTCCTCGGAGGAGACCCGATGCTCCACTCACGGCTTCCGGACCTCCTGGATTATCTGCGGGAGAGGGGATTCCACACGCAGGTAGGGACGACGGGTGCCGTGCCGGCCCGGCTCGTCGATCGGCTGGCGGAAGCAAAATATCCGCGTCTCGAATTCGGGGTGAATTCCACTTCCTATTTTGACTACGACCCGGAAAAAAGAAAATTGATGGACTATTTCATGTCGAATATTAGCTATCCCGTGGGGATCAGCTACACCTTTACCGATCGGGATGTGTATGAAGGAAGCATCAACCCGCTTCTCGACAGGATGGCGATGATCCACAAGTTTTCTTTGATCCCGCATCTCACGCTTCAGATTGCCGTTCCCTATATCGGTACCAGGTGCTTCGTTCCCTTTGACGGATACGGGAAAGTCATCGAACTCCTGGAGCTATGGATCGGTGTGCTCGAAAAAAACGGTATATCGCACCACCTGGACTGCCATTGCATACCGAGGTGCCAGCTCCCCGCGAACAGCGAATCTCTTCAGATTGCAAAATCAGCCTGCACTTCCTTCGTTTTTGACATTGGGCCCGATCGGGAGATCTGGCCCTGTTTTCCGCTGTCGGAACGGACATGCAAACTGGACCAATTCACGGATTTAAATGACGTTCAAACGTTCTTTTCGGCATTGCTGGGGAGTGAGGATATCCTGTACGAGGAGAACTGCGCGGAATGCCCCGAACGGTTGAACAAAACATGCCACGGCGGCTGCCGGGGCTTCCATGTCCTTCGCAGAGAGTCACACGCGTCCATCCGGGGAGAGTCGGGGAGGAGAAATCCTTCTGTTACGCGATACGAAAGGGATGAAATAAGGTCGTGATAGACAGACGAGGGGAATCCATAACCTACGTGGGGTCGAGCATGAACCCGGTCTTCAGGGACGGTGACGCGCTCAGGCTCGAGCCCTGCGACGGAATCTTGAGGTTTTAAAAAGGATATATGTCCCAGGACGTAAAATTATTTCGCTATGATCGGCCGGCACTCATCTGTCTTGCAGAAGGTTCGCCACCATCAGATAAGGCTTTTGGTGCAGATTGCGGTACCGGTTCGTATGCCAATCAATGTTATCCTACCGGTTCTTGCGCGATAAACGATTATTGCAATGCTTGTGTTACGGGCACTAAAGCGTACGGCCAGTGCAACGCCGGCACTAGAGCGGGCGGCATCTGCTCGACCGGATCAACCGCAGGCGGTCATTGTAGCACCGGGTCATGTACGGGAACCAAACTGGGTACTTGCGCCACAGGAGCCGGGGCTTTCTGCCAAACGGGAGGTGGCCCGTACGCAGGTACGTGTTACACTGGTGGATCTCCGGTTGGTTGTCCATAATTTGACTATAGTTTCCGAATGCTTCTGGTGTTCCATCAGAAACTGTATTTATTGGAGAGGGATTGTAGAATGAGGCGTGACAGAGGACACAAAATGCGTGAGGCATTATCGCTGGAACTGGCTGACGGACAGAAATGGAACATTATAGCAGTCGAAAGCGCTAAAGACTTTCTTGGCAAAATGGCATCCGTCCTCCATTTGAAACGATGCGAAAAGGAAGCCGGCCTTAATCTCATTATTGTCCGAAACGGCGGTCGGGCGGACGCCCCCGAAATCAACCCCACATTCCCATGTGAGTCACTTCCAAAAACGGGGTGGTCTCAACAGGATTTCATTGAGGTCAGGTGCTGGAGGCATCATGATGTGGCGGACATCATCTGTGATATCGGTGACGAGGATAGTCCCGAGATTGAGTTTTCCAAGATGCGGTTCCTGCTGTTTCTGATTTATCAGCAGGTACAGCACAATGGCGGGCTTCCCCTCCATGCGGCACTCGTTGAAAGAAACGGTAGGGGAGTTGTGATAAGCGCTCCGGGAGGCACGGGAAAGTCGACCTGCTGCCTTCGAATCCCTCCGCCATGGCGGGCCCTCTGCGATGACGAGACGGTGATTGTCAAGGGCAAGGGAGCGGAGTTCATCACGCACCCCTTTCCCACCTGGAGCCGGTTTTTATCCGGGCGGTCAACGACTACATGGGAAGTGCAGAAGCAGATTCCCCTTGCAGCAATATTCTTTCTGGAGCAGTCGGCTGTGGATGAGGTGGTTCCACTGGGTGACGGGGAGGCAGCGGCTCTGCTCACGAAGGCCATCGCCGAATTTTGGACATACTTGTGGATCGCACACTATGGTGAGGAGAGAATACCTTTCAGGGCAAGGGTCTTTGAGAATGCCTGCGAACTGGCGAAGACCATCCCCGCCTATCGGCTGAAGGCGAGCCTTGACGGCCGGTTCTGGGAGAAGATGGAGGAAGTGCTCGGGGGAAGCGGATTGGCCGAGGTGGTTTAATTAGATGGACAAATTTTCGGAATCCATAACCTACGTGGGGTCGAGCATGAACCCGATCTTCAGGGACGGCGACGCGCTCCGGCTCGAGCCCTGCAACGGCAAGGTGCGGCGGGGGGATGTTATCGTCTTTACGCCGCCGGAAGGTGACCGGAAGATCATCCACCGCGTGATTTCCGTCGGACCGGAAGGCGCCCGGACCCGGGGGGACAACAACGGCTCCGTTGATCCTTGGGATTTGAAACCCCGTGAGATCATCGGCCGAGTGGTCTCACTGCGGAGGAATGGCAGGGAAATCGCCATACCCGGCGGTGAGATGGGGAGACTGCAGGAGTTGGCCATCCGCATGCTCCGACGGGTCGATGTGAGCCTCACGAACCTTTTCCGCGGCTCCTATCACCGCCTCGCCCGGTCGTCGTTTGCAAGGCGATTCCTGCACGGATGTTTTACAACCCGCGTCATCACCGTTAACCGCCCTGAGGGAAAGGAGCTTCAGCTTCTCGTCGGGGAGCGCCTTGCCGGAAGGCTCCTCCCCGGGAAAAAGGCATGGACGATATGGCGGCCCTATCTCTTGTTTGTGGACGAGGAAACGCTGCCGATGGGTAGCGGGAATCTGTCAGATGGAAAGGAATCCCGTGAGAGAGCCTCTGGATATTTGTAATGAAAAGCCGAAACTACGGCAGACCAATGCTCATCCTCCTCGATGCCGTCTATGACTATGCCAGCGGCTCCTGCACGACCGGGGGCACGAACACGTGCGGCGCGGGGACGGGGATCGGAAGCACCGGCGGCGGCCAGTGTATCACCGGCCAGTACGCGGGGACCTGCTATCCCACGGGCACATCTGCCGGCACAAAGAGCTGCAAAAGCGGCAATACCGCCCAGAACTGCCTGTCGAGCGGTATAAAGGCCAACCCGTCCTGCACGAACGGATTCGCGGCAAGTCCGACATGCACGACCGGCAACTTTACATAGGCTAGCTGTTTGAACTTGACGCTGTGGAAGGTAAAACGATGATGGCTTACTTTCAGATGATGCGGCGGTCTATTAATGTGATGCCGGGGAGCGGACGATGACAGAACACGGATACGAAAAGCCGGCACTCATCTTTCTCGATTTGGGCTATGATCGAGCCGAGGGATACTGCAAGACCGGGGGTGCAAATACATGCGGGGCGGGGACAGGTCTCGGAAGCGGCGGCGGCGGGCAATGTCGCAATGGCCAGTACGCCGGACTCTGTTCTACCGGGACAAGTATCGGTACCTGGGACTGCAAGTCTGGTACCAGTGCCCTGGCCTGCACCTCGACTGGTTCGAAAGCCACAACGGTCGGCTGCACAAGCGGCAGTAAAGCGACGACGGGCGGCTGCACAAGCGGCAATAGAGCGACGGGCACCTGCAAAACCGGCAGTAACACTTAAGGGGTAGCCTCGGAATGAAGGAATCAAAGTGGACAGGGCATGAAAGATAGAAACTACGACAAACCGAAACTCGTACACTTCGATGACTGGTACGACAGCGCGTTCGGGAATTGCAGTACAGGCACAGGATGAAACACTTGTTCGACCGGGAGTCACCACTGATTTATTTTAGCAGTTTATGGGGACGGGAAAAGTGGCTTTGAGCAAATCGGAAAAAACATACTCTTTGAACCTTGCCGGGGGGCACAGCTGGAACCTTATGGCAACGGCAGACGAGATGCCCCTCGTTAAGAGAATTGCCTCCATGATGGAGCTGGAAGGTAAAGCGGCCGGAAACTCCCCGAGGTTGATTATGACGGGGGGCGGCAGCTATAAGAAGAGCAGGGGCGTTCCGCTCGGCCGACTCGAGGCCCATATGCGGGAAGGTCTTCCCCGTGAGGGCTGGCGGGGGCGAAACTGCGGGTCGCTTCGTGTCTGGTTCCACGGCGAGAAAGAAGATGTGGTTTACGAAACCTTCCGTGATACGAAAAATTATAGGGAGCTGGAGCATATAAACCTCTTCCTTTTCCCCGTCTACAGGAAGGTTTTTGGCTTCGGCGGCATGACCGTCCACGCTGCCCTCGTGGAATGGAAAGGCGCGGGGATGATCATAGCGGCGCAGAGCCAGACGGGAAAATCGACCTGCTGCCGCAGGCTCCCGCCCCCGTGGAAGGTGCTCGGCGATGAGGAGGCCATTAAGATCAAAGACCATCAGGGGGGCTACCTCGTCCATCCCTTTCCCACTTGGAGCGACTACTACGACCGAAAGCTGAAGCGTTCCTGGGATGTTGGGAGGCATCTGCCCCTGCGGGCCGTCTTTTTCCTGGAGCAGGCAGATCGGGTCGGGGTCGCTCCCATCGGGCAGGCACAGGCGGCCGTAAGGCTCCTTAACCTGGCGAGGGAAAAGGCCGAAGGGAGCTGGTGGTGTGTCGGCCCCGAAGAGAGCAAGGCCCTGAGGAAAAAACTCTTTTTCAATGCCTGTGACCTCGTGACGGCCATACCGACCTTCGTTCTGCGCACGAACCTAACGGGCCGGTTCTGGGAAGCGATGGAAAATGCTGTATTTGAGACCGAGGAAGGGCATCCCTCAGCGGGCTCATGGAAAGGAAGGAACCCTGCCACACTGTGGCGGGGAGCATGGCATGAAGGAGAATAAATACGACAGACCCCAACTTGTCCTGCTCGATGCCGGTTCGAACTACGGCTACGGATCCTGCACGGCCGGTGCGAATTTTAATTGCAACACCGGAGGAATATTCGGCAGCGGCGCCACGTGTCAGACCACCGGACAATGGGCGAATGCGGCCTGCTCTACAGGGAAACAATTTGGGGGGAACCGGTGCGGCGCTACGGGCAATGGTGCAGTGACGAAATGCAACACTGGCAACTCAGCGGTGAAGAACTGTAGCACAGGGACAGGCTTTTAGCCTCCCGATGGAATTGGCGGGGTATTTTGGGGCATCGTGAGAAAGTTCAAGGTCGAGATTGAGTCGTGGGCACCTGTCAGCGGGTTCATGGAAAAGAAGGAATCCTGCCACAACGTGGCGGGGAGCAAGGCATGAAAGAGAGAACCTACGACAGGCCGCAACTTGTCCTGCTCGATGCCGGATCCAACTATGGTTACGGATCCTGTACGGCCGGTGCGAATTTTAATTGCAGCGCCGGAGGGACATTCGGCAGCGGCGCCACGTGCAGTACCACCGGTAATTGGGCGAATGCGGACTGCAAAACGGGGAGTAATTTCGGGTGGAAAAGGTCATGGTCGAGCTCGGGGCGGATGCAATATCAAAATGCAATACGGGGACAGGTATCGGGTAGTGAGGATATGATCATGTTTTTCACGAACGACCACCTGACGGAGATCAAGGCTCTCAGGGTTGAACCCTTCGACAACGTCTGCGATCTGGTGCGGGGGGTTCCGTCGTACGTCCTCCGCACAAACCTCACAGACCGGTTCTGGGAGGACATGAAAAAATTTAGCGAATCCTCTGTAAACGATGAAGGAAAAACCACGAGAAAAGGGTTTGATCAGGTACATAATTATCCAGGGGGCAATGTATTCTATCGGGGGTCAATAAGGAGTTGACAATGGAGGAGTGGATATTTAAATACGCGAAACCGCAGGTATTCAACCTTACGGGAGATGATGAATTCGCCCACGGTGACTGCTACACTGGTAGCAAAGATACACTTAATTGCCAACCAGGAAACGTCCCGGGCAGGATATGCAAGAGCGGCACCGCTGCCGACTGCTGGAATTTCACCACCGGTAAATGTTCAGCTGGTGCTAAGGCTTCTGGCCCCTGTCTCACTGGCACAAGCGCCGCTTACACCTGCGTCGAGGGCACTACCGTGAATAATTCAAACAAATGTTGCAATACTGGTTACAACC
>JAPLJU010000116.1 GCA_026388445.1 Deltaproteobacteria bacterium | reverse complement strand
CGTGCCGGTCCTTTCGATTGCCGCTGTCGCCTGCCTCCTGGTCTTTTTCCTGAATGAATTTGTGACCCCTTACACCAATCAGATGGCCCGGCACATCAAGCTGGTGGAGATCCAGAAACAGAAAAAAACGGGCGTGTTCAAGCAGAACCAGGTCTGGTTCAGGGCCAAGAACAGCATCTACAGCTTCACGATCTTTGACCCCGAAAAGAATACGCTCAAAGGGATCAGCATTCATTATTTTGACCACGACTTCACCCTCACGAAGCGGATCGACGCCAGAAGCGCCGCCTGGGACGGGGATCACTGGGAATTTTTCGACGTCCTGGTCACCCGGTTTCCCGAGGGACAACTCCCTTCCATCGAAAGGCTCGATTCGATGATCATCGATATACCGGAGGAACCCTCGGACTTTCAGGCAGTTCAGAAAAGTGCGGATGAGATGGGTTATCTGGAATTGCGGGGGTACATCAAGAAGATCAGGGAGGAGGGTTACGACGTGACCCGCTATGAAGCGGACCTGCACGGGAAAATCGCCTTTACCCTGGTGAGTATCTTTGTGGTCATGGTCGGCATCGCCTTCTCCATGCGGCCCGAAAGAAGCGGCGGTGTCGCTCAGGGAATCGGCGTGGGCCTCATCATCGGCTTCTCCTACTGGATCCTTTTCGCCCTCTGCCTGTCGCTGGGACGCTCGGGAACCCTCGCACCGATGCTGTCCGCGTGGATGCCCAATCCAGGATCAGGTGCCCAGATCCCAGGATTGCAAATATTTTCTCTGCTCCGCCGTCAGCCGGTCGATCCGGATCCCCATACTCTTGAGCTTCAGGCGCGCAATATCGCGATCGATTTCTTCCGGTACGGCATAAACGGTGTTTTTCAGCGATTTCCCCTGCCGGACCAGGTATTCCGCCGACAGGGCCTGGTTGGCAAAACTCATGTCCATGACGCTTGACGGATGCCCCTCGGCGGCCGCGAGGTTTATGAGCCTTCCTTCGCCGAGCACGTAGACCCTTCTGCCGTTCTTCAGGCGATATTCCTGGATGTAATCCCTGATCTTCCGTTTGCCCCCGGAAACGGCCTGGAGACCTTCCAGGTCGAGCTCCACATTGAAATGACCGGAATTGGCCACGATGGCGCCGTCCTTCATTTTCATGAAATGCTCACGCCGGATGACGTTCACATCTCCCGTGAGGGTGCAGAAAACGTCCCCGTCCTTTGCGGCCTCCGACAGTGGCATCACGCGGTGGCCGTCCATGGTTGCTTCGAGCGCCCGGAGAGGGTCGACCTCCGTCACGATCACTTTTGCCCCCATTCCTGCGGCCCTCAACGCAACACCTTTACCGCACCAGCCATAGCCGCAGACCACAAAATTCGTGCCCGCCATGAGCCGGTTCGTCGCCCGGATGATCCCGTCGAGGGTGCTCTGACCGGTCCCGTATCGATTGTCGAACATGAACTTGGTGCGGGCATCGTTGACCGCAATCAGGGGAAACCGCAGGACCCCTTTTTCGGCCATGGCCCTCAAACGGATGACCCCCGTTGTCGTCTCTTCCGTTCCGCCGATGATGGCCTTGATCAGCTCCCGGCGCTTTGCATGGATTGTGGAGACCAGGTCGGCCCCGTCATCCATGGTCAGGGAAGGCCTGGCATCGAGGACCGCGTTGATGTGCCTGTAATAGGTCTTCGTATCCTCACCCTTGATGGCGTACACCGCCATCTTTTTGAACTTGGCCAGATAGGCGGCCACAGAGTCCTGGGTACTCAGCGGGTTGGAGGCGCACAGATGGACCTCGGCACCACCCGCTTGAAGTGTTTCCGCGAGATTGGCCGTCTCCGTTGTCACGTGCAGACAGGCACCGATCCGCACGCCCCTGAGGGGCTTTTCCTTTCGGAACCTCTCCCGGATGATGTTCAGCACGGGCATGCTCATGGCTGCCCACTCGACGCTCGACCTTCCCTTTTCGGCGAGACTTAAATCCTTGACGTCGTACCCCATCTTCTCCTCAATCTGTTTTCAGGACCAAATCCTATCGAACACCCGCCTCTTTCTTGAGACGCGCGGCCCTGTCCGTCTTTTCCCATTTGTAGCCGTCCAGGAAGAAGGTCCTGGGAATTTTACGATAGACATCGCCGTTCAGCAGATCAAATTGCTTGATCATACCGGCCGGTGTGAAATCAAAGACCCGGGCGATGATTTCCGAGAGTTTCCTGTCCGACAGCTTGCCTGTCCCGAAGGTGTTCACATAGACGTTGAAGGGCTTCGCGATACCGATGGCGTAAGCAAGCTGGATGGAGACCTTCCTGGCAAGACCGGAAGCCACCAGGTTCTTCGCCGCGTATCGCGCGCCGAAGGCGGCAGAGCAATCGACTTTTTCGGGCGATTTGTTGACCACCGACCCGCCGCCGACCTGGGCTCCCGGATAGCCGCCGTAGAACTGGACAACGAGTTTGCGGCCCGTGATACCGGAATCCGCCGCGCTACATGAATTCACCGCACTCCATTCCCCGGTGGGGTTGAAGAAAAATTCTGTTTTCCCGTCAACCCATTTACCCAGAGTGCGAAAAGCAAGCTGTCTGGCCATCGATTTAATTTTTCCCCTCTCGCTCTTCTTCACATACCGGTAATCAACGGCATTGGAAACAAGCACCTTGGCGACTCGGAGAGGTTTTCCCGTGTCATCATCGTAGTCCACGGTCACCTGACCCTTCCCGTCCGGGGCAAAGACACGATTCCCGCAATCCTCCAGCGCCCGCATAAGACGGTTGACAAGGACATACGGCAGGGGGAGCAACTCGGGCGTTTCATTGTTGGCGTAACCGTACATGATGCCCTGGTCACCCGCACCGATCTCCTTGTGCTGACCCAGATGAGCCCTCGTCCCGATATTGATGTCCGGAGACTGGGGGATAATCGCGTTCAGGATGCCCATGTTGTTGCCGTTCAGACCGACGGCGGCATCGTTGTAGCCCAGAGAAAGGACCGTTTCCCGGACGATCCTTTCCACATCGATGCTGACCCTGGTCGTCACCTCGCCGCCGACGAGGCAGAAGGCCTTGCCGAGAAAGACCTCCAGACCACAGTGAGGCATATTGTAGACATTCAGTCCAATCTTCCGCTCCCTATCAAGGATGTCCGCGATGATGTTGGCGGAGATCTGATCCGCCACCATATCGGGGTGTCCAACCTTGATGCTTTCTGCTGATACGAGCATACAACCTTCCTCCGTAATCTATGATTTATAATTATTCTGCCTTGCGATGCACTTCATAATGGATGACCGCCGCCTGCGGATTCTGAACGCCTTCTACCGGCTTTTCGGTAAGGACGGACCGGGGGTACGGCGGCGTGACGATCCCGCCGGACATGATCAGCTTGAAAGCCTCTTCGATCGACATGTCCAGACGGACAACCTGATTTTCTGGAACCATCATGTAGAACCCGGATGTCGGGTTGGGGGTCGTCGGGATGAAGATGTTGACGCATCTCTCTTCGGTTTTTTCCTGGACCTCCCCCGATGCAATTCCCGTGACAAATGCCACTGTGTACAGGCCTTTCCTCGGGAATTCGACCAGGACAACCCGTTTGAAGCTCTCGCCCTTTGTGCTCATCATGGCATGCACGATCTGCTTCAGGGCCTGGTAGATACCCCGGACCAGCGGGATCTTGTACACAAGCGTCTCACCCCAGAGCAAAAAACGCTTTCCAGGATACTCCGGGTCGTCAGTCCCATGACAAAGATGAGGATCAGGGTGAAGATGACGCCCAGTCCGGGAATGTGGAACCCAAAAACCTGATCGGGATGAAGGCGGGTCGGGATGATATTGAGCAGGCCGTCCATCAGGCTGATCAGGAAAATGAGGATGTAAACGGTCAGCCCGAAGGGGTTGGTGACGGCAAGTCCCGTCAACAATATTTGTTTTACCTTTTTTCTCATCTTTTTCGCGGACTTTGTTGCGCCTTCAAATAACAGAAGTGCCCGGGACTTTCAACCTTTATTTACAAAAAAAAGGCAAAGTGCCGAGACTTTGCCCTCTGCTCCCTAACGGCAACTCGTTAAGAGCGCTTTATTCTGTTTTTCTCATCCACATGGACGCACTTCGGGGTCCACTTTTTCGTGGAGCCGTCATCCACCATGACATAGCTGGCAACGATGATCACATCCCCCTTCGACGCCTTCCTGGCGGCCGCCCCGTTGAGACAGATCACGCCGCTGCCCTTCTTGCCCTTGATCACGTAAGTGGAAAACCTCTCTCCGTTGGAGACGTTATAAATATCTACTTTTTCAAAGGGCATCAGATCGGCCTTCTGCATGAGCGCCTCGTCGATGGTGATGCTTCCCTCATAATTGAGGTTGGCATTGGTGACCGTCACCCTGTGAAGCTTCGATTTCAGCATGAATCTCTGCATGATCCCTCCCTCCTCACGAATGTCCGAGGCAAGCCCCCTTCGATGCTACAGGTCAAGGGTTTCGCCGAAGACGTAATTGTCGATAAGCCTTGCGACACCCACCCTCACGGCGAGCGCGATGACCCCCTTGCCCCGAAGGCGCTCCACATCTTTCATGGTTGTCGTGTCACAGATTTTCACGTAATCGATCTTTGCCTGGGGATGCCGGCTGATGAATTGAGTCACCTCCCCGATGATCTTTCCCGCGTCTTTTTCTCCCCCTTCATAGAGCTTCTTCGCCATTTTGAGAGAACGGCTCAGGCTGAGCGCGACCTCCCGCTCGTCGGGTTTCAAATAGATGTTTCTCGAACTCATGGCCAGTCCGTCCTTCTCCCGGACGGTGGACACGCCCAGGATTTCAAGATCCATGTTGAGGTCCTCGACCATGCGTTTGATGACCACCAACTGCTGAAAATCCTTCTTGCCGAAAATGGCAACATGGGGTTTCACGATATTGAAGAGCTTCGCGCAGACCGTTGCGACTCCCCTGAAATGACCGGGCCTGGAAAGACCGCAGAGGTTCTGAGTCACCCCCTCGAGATCGACATAAGTCTGGTAGTGCTCCGGGTACATTTCCAGGTCGCCGGGGTAGAAGATGACGTCCACACCGACCCCCTTGCAGAGCGATTCGTCCCTCTTGAAGTCCCTGGGGTACTTGGCCAGGTCTTCCGCGGGGCCGAACTGCGTGGGGTTGACGTAAATGCTGGTCACCAGACAGTCCCCGAGCTTCCGCCCCTCCTCCATGAGCTTCAAATGGCCTTCGTGGAGATAACCCATGGTGGGGACAAAGGCAATCTTCTTCCCCGAGTTCCGCAGCGTCTCGGCGTATTGCTGCATTTCCCTGACTCTCTCAATGACCTCCATAGGCCCTCACTCCATAAAAAAAGCCCCCCGTTTTTGGACGGGAGGCTGCAGATTTCGGGCTTCCTCAATCGACAGTTGGAACAACCTTCCGTCCCAGTCCGTCACCGGATCCAAGCGGTGTGGCCCTCATAACAAAAAACCCCTTTTTTGTCAAGTAAATTGTCTTCCCGAAATGGTGTTGCTCAGGTGCGCGAAGTCCTCGGGGGTGAGCGTCTCGGCCCTGCGGGCCGGATCGATGCCGAGACCTTCCAGGATCCTCAAAATAGTCTCATCCCGAAGCCCGATCCGGGATGAGGTCTTCAGGTTGTTCATAAGCGTCTTTCTCCGCTTTGAAAAAGCCGACCGGATGACGGTCAAAAGAAGCGCGTCGTCCTCAACATCAACGAGCGGGCGTCTCCGTATTTCCATTCTGACCACCGCAGATTCCACCCGGGGTCTCGGGTAAAAACACTGAGGGGGAACATTCAATACAATGGCCGAGTCAGTATAGAGCCGGACGAGGACGGACAGGATACCGTATGTCTTCGATCCGGGACCGGCGACGAGCCGTTCGGCCACCTCTTTTTGAAACATGAGAACCATGGACGAGATATGCCCCCTGTCTTCAAGCAGACGGAACAGGATCTGCGAGGAGATGTTGTAGGGGATGTTGCCGACGACCTTTATGGCTACCCCGCCGCGTGCTTCCGATACGGAACGGAATTCAAATTTCAGGGCGTCGACATGGAGGATCTCCACGTTGTTATATTTTTTCAGTTCCTCGTGAAGAACCGGGATCAAGGCCCTGTCGATCTCGAGGGCGATGACCTTTTCGGCTTTGCTCGCC
>JAPLJU010000122.1 GCA_026388445.1 Deltaproteobacteria bacterium | reverse complement strand
GAGACTCCCCGTTTCCTCTTCCGAAAGCTGGTGCCACCAGGGGACATGCCGCTTGGAAAGAACCAGGCAGTGCCCTTCCGTGTAAGGATGGATGTCGAGGATGACGAGGGCATGTTCGTTTTCATAGACTCTGTGGGCCTTCCCGTTTCCGTCTATAATATCGCAGAAGATGCATCTCCCGTGGTCCTTAACCATAAACCCCTCCTGATAAAGATATTCCTGTATATCCTGGATTTCAGCTAAGAACAACAGGCATTCATAACTGGCCTGACAACTTCCCCGAAAAACCCTCCAGCACCCGGATCATCTCCCGAATGTCGTCTGATCTGCCGTGAATTCTCGACAAGAGCGATTCAATTGTTGAAAGCTCATCTTGCACGTATTTCAATGCCTGCTTGCGCATGTCATCGATGGTGCGGTTGATACGGTCCTCCCACTGGGCGGCAAGGCGCGAAAGGTTGGCTGTCACCTCGCAGGGGATCTTTTGTCAAACCCGCCGGGGTTACAAGACTGTAATCGTTGATTTCACTTTGTTTTTAAGTTAGGATCCATCCGTAAAAGACGGATTGGAAGGTGCAAGAATGATTGCAATCATAGACTACCGTGCGGGGAACCTCACCAGCGTAGCCCGGGCCCTTCAACATCTGGGTGAGCCCTGTGAGGTTACAGCGGATCCCAATAAAATTGGGACGGCCCATCGCGTGATCTTCCCGGGGGTAGGTGCCGCCGGAGAGGCCATGGGAAATCTCCGCGCCAGCGGACTCGATGTGTGCATCCAAAAAGCATTCGAGGCGGGAAAGCCCATCCTCGGCATCTGTCTCGGGACCCAGGTTATCTTTGATCACAGCGAGGAGGGCGATACTGCCTGTCTCGGTATTGTGCCCGGACGGGTGAGGCGTTTTCCGGGGGAGTTGAGGGAAAACGGAAAACCCCTGAAGATCCCGCACATGGGATGGAACCGCGTGGACTTTGTTGGAGACCATCCGGTCTTCAGAGGCTTACCGCAGGGCTCCGAGTTCTACTTTGTTCACTCCTATTATCCATCCCCCGCCGATGAAAGGCTCGTGGCCGGCTGGTCGGATTACGGCATTCGATTCTGTGCCGCCGTGGCATACCGTAACCTGGTGGCCGTCCAGTTCCACGCCGAGAAAAGCGGCCGCTTCGGGCTTCAGATACTGAAGAACTTCTGCAGCTGGGAGGGAAGGGATGCTCAGTAAGCGGATCATTCCCTGCCTGGACGTCCGGGACGGCAAGCTGACCAAGGGTGTGCGGTTCAAGGGCAACATCGACATCGGTGACCCCGTCGAGGCAGCGAAGACCTATTATGAACAGGGCGCCGATGAAATTGTCTTTTACGACATCACAGCATCGGCCGAGGGGCGCGGGATCATGATCGATGTCGTCCGCCGCGTTGCGGAGACGATTTTTATCCCTTTCTCCGTCGGCGGCGGGATCCGGACGGTCGAGCAGGTGCGGGCGGTCATTCTGGCGGGCGCCGAGAAGGTGAGCGTCAATTCTGGGGCCGTCGAAAACCCCCGAATCATCAACGAGGGAGCCAGGGCCTTCGGGAGCCAGTGCATTGTTCTCGGGATGGATGTGAAGAAAGTGGACCGGAGCGCGAAGACCCCATCGGGCTACGAGATCGTCATCCAGGGGGGACGGAAATACACGGGGATCGATGCCCTCCGGTGGGCGAAGGAGGTGGAGAACCTCGGTGCCGGTGAGATCTGCCTCAATTCCATCGACGCCGACGGGACCCTGGACGGCTATGAGCTGGAGCTCACGCATCTCATATCCACGAACGTGAAGATTCCCGTCATCGCCTCCGGCGGCGCGGGGAAGGCCGAGCACCTTCTCGATGTCTTGACACAGGGCGCGGCCGATGCGGCCCTGATCGCGTCGATTGTTCACTTCGGTACGTACACGATCGGGGGTCTGAAAGAATACCTGAAGGGCCGGGGCGTGAAGGTGAGGCGGCAGTGGTGAGACCGCTCTCCCTGTGCATTCATAGCGCCGGGTCAAAGCGTTTTCAGGCATTTTTTACTTTCGTCTTCTCCTCAATCTTTTTATATTTCTTCCATGCTATTCGAGCCTGCACTTCACGGTGTGGTTTTCCTTGATCTTGCCCGTCGTTGCCGGGACAGGGGCTGGTATGATTCCTTCCCGCTGCCGCCCGGCCCGAATCTGTCTCCCCACCTGCCATCCGAATGTCACAATGCAATATATTTATGATTTATTTGATAAATAATATATGATTAGGCAAGATACAATTTGTATATTAAATAATAATATCATGAATATATAAAGTATATTGACTCGTGAGCCGCCACGGAAAAAAATAATTGTGCGTTGCAACAATTTAACTTGACAAAAAGGGAAAACATCGTTATATATAGGGCAAATCCCGAGAGGGAAAAAAACAAACAAGATCAGGAGGTAGTTAGTGATGGTAGAGACAGAAAAATTAGCAAAGCAGACAATCGCGTTTTACAAGAAGACCTTTGAGAGCACCTTTGCTACCCTGGACATGCTGCAGGAGCAGACTCAGCGCATGCTCAAGATGCAAATGGACCTCATGACGGGTATGCCGGAAGAGGGGAAGAAGGTCATCAATGACTGGGTGAAGGTCTACAAGAAGAGTTGCGACGAGTTCAAGGCAGCCGTGGAAGACAAATTCAAAGATGTGGAGTCCTATTTTCCCGAGAAGTCGAAGAAGTAAAAGGCATTAAAGGTTCTCGGAACTTTTTCAGAAGGGAAGAGGGTGCTGTATTCATCATACGGGGGACATTAGAAAGCCCGACAAAGCGCTCGCATCATGCAGCGCCCTCAGACTTCTTAACAGGGTCTTGGCAAACCGCTTATTTTGTGGTAAATGCCGTCCGACCGTTCGAACGAATTCTTACTTGCAGTGGACGGAGGAAAGGATGCGTGACCTCATGGACCTATCGTGGACGATGTATAACGACACATTACAGTGGCAGAGAAGAAGTGCCGAAAGGGTTCGCAGATTCTGGGAATCCTTTTTTTTGGGTGCGCAAAGTAACGTATATTATCTGAACGGTCTGGCCAGTTACACGACGGAATTCATGACCCCCTACTGGACAGCCCTCAATTCCTTCCTCTCCCTTGAGAAGGAGAAGATATCCACCCACGAGCCGAAAGATACCCTCCGGGATTACTCGGAGCTTTTCCAGTTCAATCTCCAGATCGCAAAGACCGGTTACTGGAGCAGTGTACAGGCTATCAACGGTTACTGCGCCAGAGAATCCGAAAGGGCCCTCTCGGCATGGATCAACACGATTTTTGACAGAGAAGGACAGGATTTCAAGGACGCCAGGGAGAGGCGCCTGAAGCTCATCGAGATGGTGAACCGGGAATACCCCAAAGCGATCAGCAGCATCGAGTCTGAATTCGGGTTTCACTTCGATGACGGCGGCTACATCAAGGTGGCTGAGACGGAGCGATTCGATCTCTACCAGGTACTGCCGCGGGATAAAGACGTTGCCGTGAGAAAAGAGGGGAAACCCATCCTCATCATTCCACCCTACGTCCTCGGTCCCGGGATCCTCGCTTTCCTGCCGGGGGAGAACAAGAGCTACACCCACTGCTATGCCAACCAGGGAATTCCGACTTACATTCGCATTCTCAAGGACATCGACACGACGCCGGCCGTGCAGGTCATGACGGGGGAGGATGACTGTCTCGACACGAAGTATTTCTGCGAGAGGATAAAGGAGCGACACGGCCGGGCCGTCACCCTGAACGGTTTCTGTCAGGGGGGGCTTGTTTCGGTCATGGCTCTTCTGTCCGGCGAACTCGATGGGCTCGTTGACGCCTTCATTACCTGTGTCGCGCCCATGGACGGCACCCGGAGTCAGGCACTCGTTGAGTACCTTGAACACATTCCACAGCGCTTCCGCGATCTCGGTTATGCCATCAAGACCCTGCCGAACGGAAACAAGGTCGTGGACGGCAAGGTCATGAGCTGGGTCTACAAACTCAAAAGCATGGAGCGGGAAGCCCCCACCTTCACCTTTCACCGGGACCTCATGATGTTTGAACAGCCCGGGGGTCAGGAAGTGAAGATCAACAAGACCGCCGCGGCCCTGAATTACTGGCTCACGCACGAAAGAAAAGACCTTCCCGTGGGGATCACGGATTTGAGTTTCAAGTCCTACACGGTTCCCGTAACACCGGACGGGACCCTTCCCGTGAAGCTCTTCAGTCGGGCGCTGAACTTCAAGCGCCTGAAGGAGATGGGGATCCCCTGGCTCATCTGCATCGCCGAGGATGACGATCTTGTCGATCGGGATGCAGCCCTGGCGCCCCTTGATTTTGTGGACGCTGAAGTCACCGTTTTCCCGAAAGGCCACGGAGCCATCGCGACGTCCTGGTCCCTGCCCACCTCGGAGTGCCCCGTCGGGGGGTGTTTCAAGAACTTCCGGGGGCCCGTCTGCTATCAACTGGATCTCGACGAGAAGCTCTGAAAAAAACCCGCTCAGGAGAGAATCCCCTTTCCCATCCGCTTCTTCACTTCAACGGATGAAGGGGTGGTGTGAGCTCGCCGTCTCCCGCTGTGCCTATTTTAAGCCCAGTACATCCTGCATATCATAAAGTCCGTTCTTTTTCTGATTCACAATCCACTTCGCGGCGGCAATCGCCTCGCGGGCGAAGGTATCCCGGATGAAGGAGCGGAAAATCTTCTCGGCACCCTTTTCGTGCACGCTGTAGATCACGGGACTGACATCCGGGACGAGGACGCATCTCGTCCGGGCTGAAAACGTTCTCACCATGTCCATCTCATCGATCATGAAACCCGTCGTGCCCATGATGATGGAGACCCCATTTTCCGACGCCGTCTTCAGGTGCTGAAGGGAGGTTTCCTTGTCGGTGAAATCGATGATTACGTCTCCCCGGAGGATACAACCGGTCAGGTCATCGGAGATCAGGACACCCATGTTCCCGATATTCAGATACTCACCGGCATCCCGGCCGGTGAGCGTGCGGTCTTCGTGCTCCACTGCCGCGACGATCCGCATCCCCTCCATGCCGTGTATCATTTTGATGATCCGGCTTCCCATCGAGCCGCTCACACCCATCACGATGATTTTTATCATGATCCCCGCCCTGGATATCGTTTTGATCATGGGTCTGATGTGCGTACAGGATACCTCTTTACAGTGATAAAAAAAATAGAGATAA
>JAPLJU010000001.1 GCA_026388445.1 Deltaproteobacteria bacterium | reverse complement strand
CCCCGCACGACGGTCTGCTCTTCCGTCTTGTATGAAAGGGCTGTCTTTCTCTTAATTAACGGTTGTCTGTCCATTGAATCTCCCTCCTAAATGTATTGACTTCATATTGTTGCCCCTAATCGCCGCCCTGTTGTTGCTCCAGCGGTTCCCTCCCGGTCCGACAACCCCCGGCTCCTGCCTTACCCGCTCCGCGGGATCAGGGTAACGCTTGAGGTGCAGTATAGAAAAGGTTTCGGCGATAAGTCAAACTGATAATAATTATAATTCTATAACTAAATCTTATATCGGTAAGCCGGTTCAGGCGCCCCGATACACCTGATCCATCGTTGATTTGCAGGGGTAACAGCCCTTCCGGTCGACCAACTTATCGTTTTTAACAATACATGTATCGATTTTATCTACTTGACACCCCCTGTAGATCCGGTAATCTGACCGTCAACGGCGCCTGTTCCAAGGGTGTTCCATGGGTATTCAGTTTCCCTCACGCCTGCCAGAGGTTGCAGGTTGAGACGGATTTGGCAGGTGAAAACCCAAAGAGGATCCGATCCCGAGGGGAAGGAGGTGGAGATCCCGTAAAAAGTCGGAAAATGGCCGGCTCTGTAAACTCACGGTTCAGGACTGCAAAGGCTTTCATGAATGAACCGGGGGAAAATCGGAGTTATGCAAAGCTCTCTAAACAATTCATTTCGTGAAAGGAGGAACAGTCATGAGAAGACAGATGGGTAAACAGGTATTATTGGGATTTGGTTTGGTTTTTATGGCAATGTGCTGCCTCCCTCCAATGGCTCTCTCCGCCGATTGTGATGATCCCAAGGCACTGACTTTCTCCATTGTCCCTGCGATGGAGACCATGCAGGACCTCGGCCTTTACGATCCTGTCATCAAGCATCTGAAGCAGGTTACAGGAAAAGACATCAACTTCTACATGCCGACCAGTCGGGTAAGCGTCATCGAAGCAATGATGAACAAATTTGTCGATATCGCTGTTCATGGTCCCTATTCGTATGTCATCGCAAATGAAAAAGACAAAAATATCGAGGTTTTTGCCACGTACTCGAAGGCACCGGGGATCATTGCGGAGGAAGGGCCGGGTTACAAGGCTGTGCTCATCACGAAGAAGGGCAGCAAATTTACCAACCTCGAATCTTTGAAGGGAACCACGCTGGCCCTGGTGGACCCGGCAAGCACCTCGGGTACGCTCATTCCCAGGATCAGTTTTACCAAAGTGATCAAGATGCCCCTCGAGAAGTACTTCAAGAAAACGGTTTTTTCCGGAGGCCATGACCTGTCGACCATGGCGGTCTTGGATGGGAAGGTCGATGCCGCATTCGTGGCAACTCACCGGTTTGACGAAGTGATTAACCGCGGGATGGTGAAGAAAGATCAGTTCAATTTCCTGTGGTACTCCGAATTCGTCCCCGGCGATCCTTTCTGCTATCGGCTGAGCCTGTGCCCGGACTTGAGGAAAAAGATCGAGGATGCCTTCCTGAATTTGCACACGGTGCCAGGGGCCGACAAATTTTTAGCGAACGTTAAAGCCGTAAAAATGGTCAAAATGACCAGCGAGGATTACGATATCATTCGAGAGTTGAAGAAAGCCGAGGACGAACTGAAGGCCAAGAAGAATTAGAAGTTTCCGGCTGGCCAGAAATGGCTGATATTCTTTGACCGGTTGGTGAAGACCGTCTCGAAGGGGTCTTTCTGCGAGACGCGGCACGGGAGCGACTAAAGAGGGGTTGAGCATGATAAGGCTTGAAGTCAAAGACCTTAAAGTCCGATACAATGCTTCGGGACCGGAGGTGCTAAAAGGAGTCAACCTCACGGTGGAACATGATGATTTCCTGGCCATTATTGGGCCGAGCGGTGCCGGAAAATCGACGTTGATTCGGTGCATCAATCGACTTGTTGAGCCCACTTCAGGTGAAATCATCTTTGAAGGAACGAACATTCCTTCGGTGGGCCGTCATGGATTGAGAAAGATTCGTCGGAACATGGGCATGATTTTTCAGGAATTCAATCTCGTCGATAGAATGTCGGTCATGGATAACGTACTTTCCGGAAGGCTTGGATATACGGGTAATCTGAGAAGCCTCCTTCGGTGGTATGCCCGGGCAGATATCCATAAGGCGTTGGAAATACTCGACAAAGTGGGTTTGAGCGATTTTGTGGACAAGAGGGCCGATGAGCTCAGCGGCGGCCAGCGCCAGCGTGTGGGGATAGCGAGAGCCCTAATTCAGGAACCCAGGCTCCTCCTCGTGGATGAACCCACCTCGAGCCTGGACCCCAAGATCTCCAGAGACGTGATGGGGATGATCAAGACACTCTCCGAGGAGGCAGGGGTGCCCGTTCTCTGTTGCATCCATGATGTGCAGTTGGCTATCGACTTCTCTAACAAGATCGTCGGTCTTCAGGACGGGCTTAAGGTCTTTGAGGGGCCACCGAGTAGACTGGACAGAAGCGCCCTCGAAGAAATCTATGCCTTTGAGGTCCTGTAGAAGGAGCGAATGGAATGAACCCGTCGAGTATCCAGATCAGGCTCGAGAGAGTAGTCGCTCTGCGTAAGAGGTACAAGGCGATTCGATATTTTTTCTATTTTATTCTTTTTCTTCTCGTTTTGTACAGCATCAAAATTACAGTCATTGAAGATACGGATTGGGAGAGAATCGGAGGCCTCGGTATGGTGGCGAAAGCAATGGGGCGTTTTCTCCCTCCTGATCTTTCCGTGGTGAAGTATCTATTTAAGCCGACAGTCGAAACCTTCATGATTGCCTGCCTGGGGACCATGCTTGCGGTGGTTCTTTCCATTCCCGTCATCTGGTTGGGCGCACACAACATCACTCCGTTTTTTGCAGTCACCTATCCTCTCGGTCGATCTCTCATGACGCTGTCTCGTTCGGTAAACGAGATTGTCTGGGCTCTGATCTTTGTGGCAGCCGTCGGCTTAGGCGCATTTCCGGGGATACTCGCCATCGCCATGCGGTCAGTGGGATTCGTCGCTAAGACAACCGCTGAAGCCATTGAAGATGTCAATACCGGTCCGATTGAGGCGATCAAAGCGGTCGGAGGGAGCCGGTTTCAAGTCATCCGGTATGCGATCCTTCCACAGATATTACCCATTTTTATCAGCCTCGTCATTTTTCAGTGGGACATCAACATACGGCGGGCCACGATCACGGGGCTGGTGGGTGCAGGCGGACTGGGTCTGACGATCCAGAGACAGTTGTTGATGTACAATTATGGGGGAGTCACCACCGTCATTCTTGCCATGCTGGTCCTGATCGGGATCGGAGAAGTGGTGTCTTACTATGCGCGAAGGGCTATCATTTGAGAGGGTCGCCCTCGTCGTTCGAAAAGCCAGGGGAAAGCGATATGGATGTTGACCCAAACGGTAAAGCTGTTTCAATGGCACACAAATCCGTAACCTGGAGCCGGTATAAATACCCCCAGTCTCTGATTCGGTATGGGGTCTACCTGTTTACCGTCGTGTTTATCGGCTATTCCCTCCATTATCTGAACATACCGATTGAAAGATTCTATACGATGTTTGGACTGGGGGGCTCGATCTTAAGCCGATACTATCCGCCCGACATCGCCTATGCTCTGGATAAGGATTATCTCCGTTATGTCTTCGAGACGGTGCAAATGGCCTATGTGGGAACGCTCCTGGGGGTCGTCATTTCGATCCCCATCGCGTGGTGTGCCTCATTCAATGTGACGCCCAGCCGATGGCTCGTCTATCCCATCGCCCGGTTCATCATCATGGCCTCCCGGTCCGTTCATGAGATGATCTGGGCCATTCTTTTCGTAATCATTCTTGGATACGGAATGCTTCCCGGTGTCTTGGCCCTCACCCTATTTACCATCGGGTTTGCCGGAAAGCTCTTTTCAGAAGAGGTCGAGGCGATCAAGATGGGGCCCGTGGAAGCCATTCGTGCGACCGGTGGAAACTCCCTCCAGGTAATGGTCTATGCGGTTTTGCCGCAAGTGAAGGTTGCGTGGACCGGGATTTCCATATACACTTGGGACTCCTCCTTTCGGGCGGCAACGGTTCTGGGCTATTTCGGGGCAGGAGGAATGGGGTGGTATTTGAAGCAGACGATCGAGACGCTTGAGAATTTGAAGGTCTCCGCGATCCTTCTGTCGATCATAATGCTTGTCATTGTTTCCGAAGTGACCTCGGCCTGGGCCCGCGGTGCATAAAATTTGTTGACAATCCACATCTGAAAAAGTATGAATGAACACTTTCTCTGGACAGATCATTCTGAACCGTTGCGCAGGATTACCCCTTGAATTCCTTTTCTTTCGTCCTCTCTGTTCCCCGGAAGCAACAAGACAGATGGCTGCGGGCGTGAATTTTCACTAAAGACATCCGGGAAGGTGCATGCAGCATGAACGTGAATCATCTTAAAGCTTTTTACGCTGTTGCGAAGGCAAAAGGCTTTACACATGCCGCGAAGCAGTTGAATGTTTCTCAACCGACCCTCAGCATGCAGGTGAAGTCCCTGGAGAAGCGCTTTGCCGTCCCGCTGATCAAACGAAACAAGAAAACGTTCGAGCTGACCGAAGAGGGGAAACTCGTTTTCAGTCATGCAGAGAAAATCTTTCTATTGATCAATGGACTGCAAAAGGAGCTGGAAAATTTCGAAACGTACAACATGATCATCGGCTCAACGGCCTATATTTCAAATCACGTGCTGCCGGATATACTGCGGGCGATTCAGGAAAAACACAGTGATGTGAAAGTACAGATATACACCGGTTTATCCAAAGAGATCCGCGACAAAGTCGTGGATTACGAATACCACCTCGCCGTCATCGCAAGATTGCCATATCCGGACAACATCGTATTCATCCCCATGCTTCAAGAGAAGCTGCTGTTCATATCGAAGGACGATATGGGCGAACAGGTCAGCCTCGAGGAACTGTCGAATTATCCCATCATTCTGCCTGAGCCGGGATCGGCAACGAGGGATTATTTGCTGAACGCATTCCATGCGAGAAATTTGATCATCACCAACAGCATCGACTGTGAAAATCCGCCGGCGATCCGGCATATGGTTCAACTGGGGATGGGCGGCGCATTCTTTCCCCTTTTCAGCATCGAGCGGGACGTTCAGGAGGGCCGGTTTCACATGGCGGCCGTCAAGGAGGATTTGTCCCTGGATTATGATCTGATATTTTTAAAAGACCGAAGGAGTTCCCATACCGTCAGAATTTTCATGTCCGCCATGAAGAAGCTGCAACGGAGCTTTTCAAAGCATAACCGGAACGCGTCGATAAAAACAAGAATAGCACAACAAGAATAGCCTGCGGGAACTGAAAAGCGGCGCCCGAACGGCGGAGCACGGCAGGAGACCGGAGGAAAATCTCTTATCGGCTCAGGCCGATGGCGACCACCCCCAGGGTGATGAAAAGGGCGCCGAGTAGCTTCTGCAGCCCGTGTTTCTCCCCCAGCTGGACGATCCCGTAGTAGGCCGACAAGACGATGCTGACTTCTCGAACCGCCGCCACATAGCTGACCTTGGTCAGCCGGAGGGCAAAAAGAATCATAAGATAGGTAAAAATGCTGAGGAAGCCCACAGCGAAAATAGAGCCCGCATGTCTTCGCCATTCCTCCCTCAGATAACCGCGTTCACGGAGCAGAATCCAGGGCGTGATCGTCAGCCAACTAACCAGAACCAGAATGTATATGTATCGGCGGATAGACCAACCCCACTCCGACCTTATCCACGAGCGAATAGAAGGCGATGGCGAGCCCCGTGAAGAGCGCCCAGAGGGAGGCCCCGCCCCGGAGGGCGCGAAAAGG
>JAPLJU010000091.1 GCA_026388445.1 Deltaproteobacteria bacterium | reverse complement strand
CGACCACATCCTGAACCTCCTGGAGGAGCTGGAGGGTAAACTCCCGGAAGACAAGGAGAAAATGCTTGCCACCATCGACCGGTATTTCAGTCTTTCCGACGAGGAGAGGATGATCTACAGGCTCGGAAGAAGGCGGGGGGTCTACAGGCGAATGGACGATCTCTCCGATCCGGAGGTCTACGGCCGTCTCAAGGCTGTTGTCGACCGCTATTCGGCTGAAGATCCGGACAAGATGGACCGCGACCTCGATCCCATCCGGCAAAACTTTATATAAATCTAATCAAACCCTTAACCAACCCAGGGTGTCAGGATTATTAGTCGTTGACAGTTGAGATGTTTTTCATCTATAATGCATCGGTTTTAAAATAAATTGAGGTTTTCAGGCGATGTTTAAGGTTGGCGACTTGGCAGTGTATCCGGCGCAGGGTGTCGGAATGATCGAATCGATCGAAGATCGCGAGATTATGGGAAGCCGGCAGAAGTTCTACGTCATGCGGATACTCGGAAATGGAATGAGGATCATGATTCCGACGGATAGCGCCAGGTTGGTCGGTCTGAGAGAGTTGATCTCCGCAAAGGAAGTTCCGAAGGTCTATGAGATTCTCAAGGACAAGAAGGTGAGCATCGACAAGCAGGCTTGGAACAAGAGGTACAGGGAGTATCTCGAGAAGATCAAGACAGGATCTGTTTACGAGATCGCCCGCGTTCTCCGGGACCTGTTTATCCTGAAGAACGGCAAGGATCTCTCCTTCGGTGAACGGAAGATGATGGACACGGCCAAGAGCCTGCTCATCAAGGAGATCTCGATCGCGAGCCGCATGGCGGAGGCGAAAATCGAGGCCGATATCAACGCCATTTTCCCGATTCACTAACAAACCGAAGTACCAGGAAACGACGTAAGAGCTCCAAGAGAACGCATCACGGATCCAGATTTTCAGCACTCTTTGCTGCCTTCATGGTGTAAACGGGAAATTCTATCGAAATCCCGTAGGGATATTCCGATCGATGCGTGTGTCTTCTCGGGGCTTTTTTATATTTTATATCATCTATATCATCGGCACCTTCGTTCTTTGAAAAGTAGGTGAGGACAAGTGGAAAAAAATACGGAAAGGGGGTTATCAGCTTGTTAATTCGATTTCTTTTAATCACCGCTTGTTCAATCAGTGGATTTTTTATCTCTTACATTAATTTTGATAAGAGCATACCGTTTTCATTCATAGGATTATTGTTAGGCCTTTTAATTGCTCTTACGGTTATCCAGATTGAACAAGTCATCAGGAAGGCCTCCCTCAGGATTATTCTCGGGGGAGTCATCGGGACCATCATCGGTCTTCTGATCGCTCTTCTTCTTTCCTACGGCCTGCGATTCATTACCAACCTGGAAAAACAGGAAATCGCTCTGTGGATTTTTATGCTGCTGACCTGTATCCTGGGCTACCTCGGGCTGGTCATCGGGACGAAGAAAAGCGAGGAGGTCTCATTTCCCCTCCTGGGGTCCTTGAGGGGCGTCCGGGCAAGTGATGTCCGGATACTCGATACGAGCGTGATCATCGACGGCCGGATTGCCGACATCTGTGACACGGGCTTTATCGAGGGCAATCTGATCGTGCCGCGCTTTGTGCTGGACGAACTGCAGCACATTGCCGATTCCTCGGACTCCATGAAGCGGTCTCGCGGCCGCAGGGGCCTCGATATCCTGAACCGGATGCAGAAGACCATCGGCATCAACATCGAAATAATCGATCAGGACTTTCCAAAGGTCAAAGGGGTGGACGGCAAACTGGTCGCCCTGGCCCGGAAGATGAACGGGAAGCTCATCACGAACGATTTCAATCTCAACAAGGTGGCTGAGCTCCAGGGGATCAAGATTCTCAACGTCAACGAACTGGCCAACGCCCTCAAGCCCGTCGTCCTGCCCGGAGAGACCATGGTCGTCAAGGTCATCAAGGAAGGCAAGGAGCCCGCTCACGGAGTGGCCTACCTCGATGACGGAACGATGGTCGTCATCGATCACGGCAGCCGGAACCTGGGCGCCACGGTGGAGGTGGCCGTCACGAGCGTTCTGCAGACGACGGCAGGGCGGATGATCTTTTCAGAAATGAAAAGCGTTGTGCCCGAAAAGAGGATGCAGGGGCTCAACACCCTGTAACGGGAGTTGAAAGACCCGGGGTAGAAAAGCCCCGGGTTTTTTATTATGGGCCGAAAAGGACGTTCCTCTGCGACAGGAGAGGTCGAGGGATAAGGATGAAAACCGTGGCGATCATCCCGGCGGCCGGCACGGGAAAGAGGATGGAAGGGGGGGTATCGAAGCAATACCTCGCCCTCGAAGGCGTGCCCATTTTGGTCCTCACCTTGAGAAGGTTTGAGGAGGCGCCGGCGATTGACGCCGTTTTCCTGATTGTCCCGGCCGGTGACGTGGACGTCATCCGGCGGGAGATGGTCGATTTCCACGGTCTGAAGAAGGTCAGGAAGGTCCTGCCGGGGGGGCGGGAGAGGCAGGATTCCGTCAAGGCCGGCATCGACGCGCTTCCGGAGGAGACGGAGATCGTCGTCATACACGACGGCGTACGTCCCTTGGTCACGGTTGATTTGATCGGGGTGAGCGTTGAAGGCGCCCGTAAATTCGGGGCGGTCTCCCTCGGTGTTCCCGTGAAGGACACGGTCAAATCGGTGGAAACCGGCAGTTGGGTCGAACAGACGATGGAGAGAAAGAAACTGTGGCTCACCCAGACGCCCCAGGCCTTCCGCAGGGAGATCATCCAGGAGGCCTACCGGCGGGCCTTCGCGGAGGGATTCTACGGGACGGATGACGCCTCACTCGTGGAGCGTACCGGGATCCGGGTCAAGATGCTTCCCGGGATCTACGAAAATATCAAAATCACGACCCCCGGGGATCTTGACCTGGGGGCCATCCTCATGAAGAACAGGATAAAGGTATGAAGGTTGGATTCGGATATGACAGCCACAGACTGGTGGAGGGACGCCGCCTGGTCATCGGCGGCGTGGAAGTCCCCTTTGAGAAGGGGCTCTTGGGTCACTCCGATGCCGATGTCCTTCTTCACGCCATCGGCGACGCCCTCCTGGGGGCGATCGGCGAGGGGGATCTCGGAAGGCATTTCCCGGACACCGATCCCGCGTACAGGGACATGTCGAGCCTTTTGATCCTTCAGAAGATCAACGACATGGCGGAGCGCAAGGGCCTCGTCGTCGGAAATCTCGACTCCACGGTCATCCTGGAAGAGCCGCGGCTTGCCGAGTTCGTTCCGCTCATGGTGGCGAGGATCGCCTCGGTCCTCGGGATCGAGCAGAGCAGAGTGAACGTGAAGGCGAAGACAAACGAAAAGATGGGTTTCATCGGCCGGGGCGAAGGGATCGCCGCGTTCGCGGTGCTCACGGTAAAGGAGAAGAAAGCTTGAGCCGGCAGACGAATGTACCCAGGGTCCGGTTTGCCCCCTCGCCGACGGGGGATCTCCACGTCGGGAACGCCCGGACCGCCCTCTTCAACTGGCTCTTCGCGCGGCACGCAGGCGGCCGTTTCGCCTTGCGGATTGAGGACACCGATCGCGACCGCAACTCCGACGTCTTCGAGCAGAACATCCTGGCCGACCTGAAATGGCTCAACCTGGACTGGGACGAGGGCCCCGACAAGGGAGGCCCCTGCGGTCCCTACCGCCAGTCCGAGAGGATCGAGATCTACGGAAGCCAACTGGATCGCCTGAGGAAGAAGGGTCTCATCTACCCGTGCTTCTGCACCGAAGAGGAACTCGAAGCCGAGCGCGCGTCGCTGATCTCCCGTAGGATGACGCCGCGCTACCTGGGGAAGTGCCGCGATCTCGATGAGAAGACCCGCGGGAGGCTCGAAGCGGAGGGAAGAAAACCTGCTTTTCGCTTCAGAGTGGGAAGGGGGGTCGTTGAATTCAACGATCTCATCCGGGGTCCCATGAAGTTTGACTGCGAGACGATCGGCGATTTCATCATCGTTCGGTCCACGGGTGTTCCCGCCTACAATTTCGCCGTCGTCGTGGATGATCACCTGATGGAGATCACCCATGTCATCCGCGGCGAGGACCACCTCTCCAACACGGCCCTTCAAATGATGCTCTACGGGGCCTTCGAATATTACCGGCCGACCTTCGCCCATCACGCGCTGATCCTCGGAAAAGACCACAAGAAACTGGCCAAGAGGCACGGGGCCGTCGCTGTCCGGGAATTTCGCGCTCAGGGCTTTCTCCCCGAGGCCCTCATCAACTACCTGTCCCTTCTGGGGGGTTCCTTTGCCGACGCCAGGGAGGTGCGCCCCGTTGATGAAATCATCCGGGGATTTTCGATGGATCGGGTCGGAAAGAGCGGGGCGATCTTCGATGAGGGGAAGCTCCGGTGGCTGAACAGCATCTACATTCGGAACGACCAGCCGGAGGATTTCCTGGCCCGGGCCTTGCCCTTTCTGCGTGAGGCGGGGCTCGATTGCGAACGCGCTGACCCCGCATGGCTCCGGGCCGTCCTGGAGGCCATCCGGCCCAACCTGGCGACGCTTGCCGATATCGGGGCGTACCTGGACATCTTCGTCGAGGAAAAATTCCGCATCCTGCCGGAGGCCGCTTCCATCCTTGCCGGGGAGGAGTCCGCAAGAGTACTTGCCGCCCTTTTTGAAGTCCTCGGGAGCGTCGATGTGAAAAGCGAAGAACTATACCAGACAGTCATCGACGAGGTTTCGAAGCGGACGGGGCTTACGGGCAAGAAACTCCTCATGCCAATCCGGGCGGCATTCACGGGCAGGAGAAAAGGCCCGGAGCTCGAGAAAATCTTTGCGATCGTGGGTCGCGAAACCCTGATGAAGAGACTTAAAAAAGCAGTGGAGAAGTAGGGGAGAAAAAAGGGTGAAAATCAAAGGGGGGCAGCCGGCCGGCTGCCCCCCTTTTTTTATTAGAGGGGAATGTTGTTGTGTTTTTTCGGGAGACGATCCTGCTTCTTGTCCTTATAGGCCTCGAAGATCCTCACCACGCGCTTGCGCGTGTCCCTGGGAACAATAATCTCCTCGATGAAGCCCATGCTGGCCGGGAAGTAGGGGTTGTTGAACTGCTCTTCGTAAGCTGAGACCAGCTCCGAGCGCTTTTTCGCAGGATCCTCGGCGGCGTTGATCTCCCGGCGGTAGATGATGTTAC
>JAPLJU010000215.1 GCA_026388445.1 Deltaproteobacteria bacterium | reverse complement strand
CTTCGAGGTCCTGGTCATCGACGAAATGGTTCGTGAAATGATCATCAAAGGCTGGTCGGCACAGGAGATCCAGCAGGGCGCTGTCAAGGCGGATAAACTGAGGACCCTCAAAGAGGATGCCATCCAAAAAGTGCAGGCCGGTGTGACCACGCTTGAAGAGGCTACATCCGCGATCATGATCTGAGGGGAACGGGGGGGAAGAGCCGAACGTTCGGCGGGACTCTCTGCACGGTTTTCAGGGGCGAGAAAAAAGCGACGCTGTCACGGCAGCGTCGCTTTTTTTATGCTTACGATCTGACCGGCAGGGGATCCTACCGGATCACGACATCCTCGATGTCCGAATCAAGGTCTTTCTTGAAGACTTCCAGCTCGCTCTCGTTGTAGGTGGATTCCTTCAGGAAATCCGCGGAGAGCGTTTTCGAGGGGACGAACTTCTGCAGGACAAACCGACGGGTTCCTTTAATCAATTCTCCGATTTTCCGTATATCTTCTTGATCGAGGAGTGACTTTACGAGCGTCGTTCGAAATTCGCAGGGTATGCCCGATCTCATGACGAGGTCGATGCTTCGCTTGATCCTTTCGACGTCGACCTCTGTCCGGGTCACCCGGGAATATTTTTCCAGCGGGGCCTTGATATCCATGGCGATATAGTCCGCATGCCCGTGGACGATGAGATTCGCCAGGATCTCGGGCAGGGCGCCGTTGGTGTCGATTTTAACCAGGTAACCCATCTCTTTCACGCGCTTTAGAAAGGGAATCAGGTTTGGCTGTAGTGTTGGTTCGCCGCCGGTTACGACGACGGCATCGAGCTTTCCACGGCGCTTATTGAGAAAACCGAAAATCTCCTCATGTGGCATCGGGGGTTCGAAGAGTTTCGGATCTACCAACTCGGGGTTGTGGCAGTAAGCGCACCTGAAATTACACCCCTGCGTGAAAATGATCGCACTGATCTTTCCAGGATAATCGATAAGGGAAACTTTGTGCAAGCCGCCTATTTTCATGGTGAGGGGAGAATACAGGAATACCGGAAGGCCCGGTGGTTTCTTTTTCACGGACAGTATAGGAAAACGGACAGGGCGTGTCAACTCATTCCGATGGGTTTCCCCGACTCCGGCGAGTCGCCGCGTGGCCACGGGTGATCGTTCAATCCTTCCGTGGGTGATTGGCGAAAAATTCCCAGATGAGATCGGTTGCCGATATTTCCCGGGTCGGGAGGGCCGCCCAGGGGGCCCATCTCCTTCCGCCGGGCCATGAGTGTCCTTCTCCCCTGATGGTGTAGACGACAACCTCGGTCCCTTCCCGGCAGCCCCTGTATCTTTCCATAATGACATTACCCTTCACCGATGTCTGCGCCTTGGGACTGCACCCGTTGAACTTAGCCCAGAGGGAAGCCGTTTCTTTGACCGGTCGGTCGGTGCGAAGATGCCAGTCGGCTTGAACGAGGGGCTCCCCCCCGTCATAGCGGACATGCCCGTCGTCGGTGCCATGAAAAAGGATGACGGACACGGGTTTTGCCGGTTTGCATTCCACGTTCATGGCGCCGGCCACCGGTGCGATGGCCGCGATCTCGCCCGAGAGCTCGCAGGCGAGGCGGTAGCTCATCATCCCGCCATTTGAGAGACCGGTAACATAAACGCGTTTTGAGTCTATTGAAAAATCCTTCTTGAGCTTTTCGAGGAGCACCCGGAAAAACCCGACGTCGTCGGTCTTGAAATCAAGGGCATGGCCGCAGCAGTTTCCGGCATTCCAGGTCAGGAATTGCCCGGAGAGAATCCCCGTTCCATTGGGGTATACGGCAATGAAACCTTTCCGGTCGGCTTTTTCACTGAACTGCGTGATGCGGGCCATTCCTTCTGCCTCACCGCCACCGCCGTGCAGAACGAGGACGAGGGGCAGCGCCTTTTTTCCGTCGTAAGCCGGTGGCAGGTGGACCCGGTAGGACCTCTGCTCTCCCCCATGCCCTATGATGAAGAGCCGGTCTTCCTTTTGGCCGCGCGTCGAGGCATCGGAGAACGTCGCCGCAAGGATCAAAACCAGCACGAGCGAAAGAATGTTCAGCGGATTGGAAGTTGTTTTCCTGCCACCCATATCCCCGACACACACCCTCTTCGATACATTCTTTAATTTTGAGTTTCGAATGTTGAGTTATGAATTAAAGCAGAAGTTTTTTCAATATGATGTTCATGCTCCACTGCCCGTGAGCCCGTCGTGAAGGATGTCGGCATCAAGGGGTAACAGAACCCGTTTTTCTTGTCAAAGGATAGGTTTTCCAGGGCTGGCCGGTCTCATGATATTGCCGTTGACAGGCCTTTTGCGCGGATGGTAGAGCTGAAATAAAAAAGGAGGAAAAAAGCATATGTCTTCAGGCGGGGAAAGAACTATCATCAGCACACCGGGGGCCCCGAAGGCTATCGGTCCATACGCGCAAGCCGTGAAATTCGGCGATCTTCTCTTCGTGTCGGGCGTGATTCCCATCGATCCGAAAACGAACGAGATGTCGAGAGGGAGCTTTGAGGAGCAGGTCACCCTCGTTCTCGAGAACATCAAGGCCGTCGTCGGGGCGGGAGGCATGACGCTGAAAAACGTTCTGAAGGCCTCGGTGTTCCTGAGCGATATGAATCATTTCGGGAAGTTCAACGAGATCTACAATAACTATTTCGCGGACATCCTCCCCGCCCGCGAAACCATACAGGTGGCAAGGCTCCCGAGGGATGCCTCGATCGAGATCTCCGTGATCTGCGGGAAGTGACGGGTCAAACAATAAAGATAAAAAAAGGACAGACCCGGTGGGACTGTCCTTTATCCGATTTCAACACCGTTCAGTTCATTTTTTTACCGAGACCGAGTTTCTCCTCGATCTTGGGTGCATTGAATCCCACGATCGGTTCCCCATCGATGACGATGACGGGGACGGCTTCCTTACCGGTGAGCGCAATCATCTCGTCTCTGGCCTGGGGGTCCTTCGACACATCCTTCTCTGTGTAAAAGACACCTTTTTGCGAAAGAAACTCTTTCGCGTACTTGCAGTACGGTCACGTGGGTGTGGTGTAGATGACGACCTCGTGATGGGCCGGTTTCGTCTCCTTGGCTTCCGCGGCCTGAGGCTCCGTGTCCGCTTCATCTGCCCCCGTCTTCTCAACCATGTATTTCTGGGCTATGGCGGAATCGGGCGGCGTATCGGACATATGGAAGACGCCCTTTTCATCGACCCACTTGTAAAGGGCCGCGTGAGAGATGACCTGGTAGGACAGGAAGGCGAACAAAAAGGCCGATAGATACAACATGTATTTCACAAGATTGTTTTTCATCCGCTCACCTCCTCTCAAAAACGCAAAATCTTCGTTACGTCAGGGATATTCATCATCACAGGGATAATATCGGCAGGGAAGCCCGAAACTGAAGATTTTTCAAGGGACCGGCTGCCCCTGTTCGATATCATACTTTCCCGAATTCGGGATAAAATTTTACGGCGCCATGTTTAATTCTTCTTTTGCCATCCCTCAGATCTTTCTGCCCGTCAGAAATCCCTCTTCCATCGCTTCTTTGATCATGCGGGGTTTGACGCAATCGCCGACGGAATAGACCTCCGGCGCTTTTCCCATGAAGCTCTCCACAAGCTTCGCCTCCGCCTTGAGCCCCACGGCCAGCACCACGGCGTCCCCCTCGATGAAGCCGGACGTTCCATTCTGGTTCACCTTCACGCCCTTATCCGTTATTTCCTTTACGGTGGTGCGGGTCTTCATCTCAACGCCCTCTTTTTTCAGTCTGGCCAGGAAGAAGGGCCGGTTCGCGGCGGATAAGGTTTCCGCCATGCGCTCCAGCATTTCGACGACGGTGACTCCTGTGACGCCCTGGCCCTTTTTGATCAGGAATTCCGCCGTCTCGCATCCCACCAGGCCGCCCCCGATGATGATGACGGAACCGCTCACCGTCTTCCGGCCGGTCAGTAGATCCTCCGCCATGACGACATTGGCGCCCGTTACGCCCGGGATCTTCGGAATCAGGGGGTTGGCCCCCAAGGCCAGGATCAAAACATCGGGCTTTGCTTCCTCTATGGTTTTCGGTGTGGCCTCATGGTTGAGCCGTATCTCAACACCCGCTTTCTTTGTCCTGACCGCGAGGCTTTTGTACAAGTTCCCGATTTCATCCTTATGCGGCGGCAGGCAGCCGACCAGAAGCCATCCGCCCGGCTCCTTGCCCTTTTCATAGAGGGTGACCCGGTGGCCTCTCATCGCGGCTATCATTGCCGCTTCCAGTCCCGCCGGACCGCCGCCGACGACGAAGACCTTTTTGGGTTTTTTTACGGGCTCAAGCCTGTATTCCGACTCTTTTCCGGCCATCGGGTTGACCGTGCAGTAGGTCGTCGTGGGCTGACCCCACTTCCGGTAGGTGCTGATGATCTCCGACAGACAGTTGGAGCAGGCGATGCAGGGAACCATCTCGTTGATTCTTCCTTCCCTTGCCTTGTTGGGAAGCTCCGGATCGGCGAGGAGGGCTCTGCCCATTCCGACAAAGTCGGCCATGCCATCGGCGAGGATCTTCTCGGCCACGACGGGGTCGTTGATACGGTTGGCGGCGATGACGGGGATCTTGACCCAGCCTTTTGCCTTCTCAGCGAGGTGGGCGAAGGCCCCCTTGGGCAGAAAACCCTGGACGGTCGGAACGGGCGATTCATGCCAGCCCGTGTAAGCATTGATGACCTGGACACCTGCCTTCTCGATGATTTTCAGGACCTCCTTCGAGTCCTCGATCGTGTGACCGCCTTCCATCTGTTCCTCGAGATTGAGACGGATGCCGATCGGGAAATCCGCCCCAACTTCTTTCCGCATGCTTTCAATGACTTCGAGCGTAAACCTCATCCGGTTTTCCAGGCTTCCGCCGTACGAATCCGTCCGCTTGTTGGTGATGGGGGAGAGGAAACGGTTCAGGAGATACCCGCCGCCCACGAGGACTTCCACGAGGTCAAAACCGGCCTCACGGACACGACGTGCCGCCTTGCCGTATTCGCTGACGATAAAACGGATCTCATCGACGGTAAGTTCCCTCGGGATACAGCGCATGATCTGGTTCATCACGGGTGACGGACCGACGACCTCGGGGGCGCCTTTTCCGAAGATAACGTGGTACGAGATGATGAGCTGTGCGCCGATCTTCGCGCCGCCTTCGTGGATCCGACCTGTGAGTTTACGCGCGGGAGCAACGAACCGGTCGTCGTACATCCCGGGCTCCACGGGTGAACCCGCGTGGACCGGGGAGAAGGGTATGATGATCAGGGCTGCGCCACCCTTCGCCCTCGCTTCGAAGAAGTCCATGAAGCGGTTTCCGACGGTCTCATCCGCCTCGGTGTAGCCGGTCGTCATGGGGAGCATCACGATCCTGTTCTTGAGTTCTACCTTTCCGATCTTACCCGGTGCGAAGAGATGTTTGAATGGTTTCATTCTTTGTTCTCCCTGTTGTTTTTGAATTTGATTTTCCGTGGCGAGAATAGAAAAAAATATTTTTTTATTCAAGCGTTAAATCGCCTGTGAGCCCGGGAGGGTAATTCTGTTTGTGAAAACGGATTTGACTTTTCACCGGATGTTCCGCGTGATGCCGGATTCCGTCTCCTTCATGTTTTTCAATACCGTTGAAATGATTTCGTACAGCTGGTTGGCTTTCCGGTCGAAGTTTTCGTAGGCCGCCGCGGCTGCCTGGCGGCCGCTTTTCTCGGAAGTGATCGTTTTTGTCAGGTGGGCCTTCAGTTCGGATTGTTTCTTTTTCAGCGTTTTCTCATGGCCCTCGATCTTCCTGGAGAGGGCTTTCAATTTTTTTGGGTCGGTTTGATCCTTCCTGAGTTCCAGAGAGACCTCCTGCATGGCGGCATCGAGTCTGTCCAGTTCCTTTTCGTAATTGGCGGCCCGTTTCTGCGTTTTCGCGTCGAATGCCCTGTTGCCCGTGGAGGGCCTGGGAATGATGGACTTGACTTCCTTGGCTTTCACAGGGTAGTCCGTCGAAGCCAGTTTTGCCGTCTGCAGTCGCTCGATGGGAATCACCTTCGCCGGAGCGCCGGCCTGGCCAAAGGCACTTCCGGACACGAAAACCAGGGACAGGGACAAGGTTGCTAAAAAACTTTTCATGGAAACCTCCTCAATTTGCACGGCCGGACCGCTTCCCCCGGATCCGGAAAGCGCATCACGAATAGGAATTTTGGTCGTTCTGCAGGATCGCTGAATTCAGTATGGGTTGATATTTGCAGTGCACTACTTGACTATCAGAGAAGACATCGGGAAGTAAAACAAAATTTCTTCGAAAAGAGAAAGGTGGAGATGGAAAAATTCGCGAGATCGTGGGAGCTCATGAGGGCTTCCTGGGAGGTTCTGAAGGTGGACAGGGAGATCCTTCTCTTCCCGGTCATTTCCGGGATTGCCCTGATCATTGTGACTGCGTCTTTCGCCGCGCCGCTCTTTGCGTCCGGCATCCTGGACCGAAGCGTGTCTTCCGGGGGGTGGGATGCGGTCAACATGGCGATTGCGTTTCTCTTCTATTTCAGCACCTATTTCATCATCATCTTTTTCAATTCCGCGATTGTTGCCTGCGCCTTCATCCGGATGAACGGCGGGGACCCGACCGTATCGGACGGCCTGAATGCGGCATTTTCACGGATTGCCCAGATCGCCGGATGGGCGCTGGTTTCAGCGACGGTCGGGATGATCCTGAGGACGATCGCGGAGCGCTCTAATCTATTGGGAAGAATCATCGCGAGCATGCTGGGAATGGCCTGGAGCGTCACCAGCTTCCTCGTCATCCCCATCCTGGTCAATGAAGAGAAAGGACCCGTCGAGGCCTTCAGCCGGTCGGTCCGGTTGCTGAAAAAGACCTGGGGGGAGGAGCTGATCGGCACGTTCAGCTTCGGGCTGGTCTTCTTTGTTCTGGGCCTGCCCGCCTTTATGCTGGTTGCCTTGGCCATCTTCTCGGGGAAGGGGATGCTGGCGCTTGGTTTCGCGGTCCTTTCGGCCCTTTATCTGATCACACTCTCCGTTGTCCAATCGGCCCTCCAGGGCGTATTCCAGGCGGCGCTCTATCAATATGCCCGGTCCGGCGAGGCGCCCACGGGCTTCGAAAAGGATCTGCTCAGGGACGCGATTCAACCGAAATATTTCGGATAGACGGGCCCCTCAAAAAGACGAACGCTGCGGCACCCTGGATCAGATACCGCAGCGCTCTTAAGGGGTTAATGAGTCGTTAACCTGGAAACGCATTCCACTATCTGCCGCGTGCGCCTTCACAACTTGAAGGCTTTTCTCATCTTGAATTCTTCCTGCTTGCCCTTGTTCCACTGTTTCGTCGGCCGCAGGTATCCGACGATCCGGGAGTAGATCTCGCATTCATCGCCGCACTGCGGACAGGCGGCGATTTCACCCTTCAGGTAGCCGTGGTTCGGGCAGACGCTGAAGGTGGGCGAGAAAGTAAAGTAGGGCAGGTGGTAGTTCTCGCAGATTTTCTTCACCAGAACCTTGGCAGCCTGGGCTTCCTGGATCCGTTCGCCGATGTAGGTGTGGAAGACAGTGCCGCCCGTGTAGCGCCTCTGGATGTCGTCCTGCAGGTCCAGGGCCTCGAAGAGGTCATCGGTGTAATTCACGGGAAGCTGCGTGGAGTTCGTGTAGAACGCGGCATTTCCGTTCGCACGGCCGGTGGCCGTGTAAATGTCGGGGTATTTCTTCACGTCGATCTGGGCAAGCCTGAAGGATGTGCCTTCGGCGGGTGTCGCTTCGAGGTTGTAGTTGTTTCCCGTCTCGTGCCGGAATTCATTGAGCTTCGCCCTCATGAAATCGAGGATGCGCTTCGTGAATTCCTGGCCTTCCTTCGAGCCGATGTTCTTGCCCATAAAATTCACGCAGGCCTCGTTCATGCCCACAAGCCCGATCGTCGAGAAGTGGTTCTTCCAGTACGCGCCGTGGCAGGCCTTGACGTTGCGTAGGTAGTATTTCGTGTAGGGGTAGAGATTGCCGTCGGTGAATTTCTCCAGAACCTTGCGCTTCGTCTCCAGGCTCTCTCTGGCCATGACCATGAGACGCTCGAGGCGCTTCTTGAAATCCTCCTCACTCTTGCTCAGGTAGCCGATCCTCGGCATGTTGATGGTGACCACCCCGATGGAGCCCGTGAGGGGATTCGACCCGAAGAGGCCGCCCCCTCGTTTTTCCAGATCACTCGTGAGCTCCCGGAGGAGCTCCCGGTTGTCGATGCGGAGCCTGCAGCACATGCTCCTCGCGTCCTCGGGGTTCATGTCGGAATTGATGAAGTTCGAGAAGTAGGGCACCCCGTATTTTGCGCTCATGTCCCACAACCCCTTGAGGACGGGGTTGTCCCAGTCGAAATCCTTGGTGATGTTGTAGGTGGGGATGGGGAATGTGAAGACTCTTCCTTTCGCATCCCCCTCCGCCATCACCTCTAAGAACGCCTTGTTGAACAGGTTCATCTCGTTCTGAAACTCACCGTACTTTTCCTTCTGCGCCTCGCCGCCGCTGATGACGTTCATGTCCCGGTAAAAACTCGGCACCATGACGTCCAGCGTCACGTTTGTGAAGGGTGTCTGGAAACCGACCCTTGTGGGGACGTTGATGTTGAAAATGAATTCCTGCAGGGCCTGCTTGATCTCCCTGTACTGGAGGCCGTCGTAGCGGATGAAGGGGGCCATGAGGGTGTCGAAGTTGGAGAAGGCCTGCGCCCCTGCCGCTTCACCCTGGAGAGTGTAAAAGAAATTGATCACTTGCCCAAGGGCGCTTCGCAGGTGCTTGGCCGGGCGGCTTTCCACCTTGCCGGAAACCCCCCTGAAACCCTCGTTGAGGAGATCATAGAGATCCCAGCCCACACAGTAGACGGAAAGGAGGCTCAGATCATGGATATGGAAATCGCCATCTGTGTGGGCTCCGCGGATCTCGGGGGAGTATATTTCATTGAGCCAGTAGACCTTGCTCACCTCCGAGGAGATGTAGTTGTTGAGCCCCTGGAGGGAGTAGTCCATATTGCTGTTCTCGTTGATTTTCCAGTCCGATTTCTTTAAATATTGATCCACCAGATCCACTTCCATCTTGTTGGCGATGTCACGAAGCCTGGCATGTTGTTCACGATATATGATATAATTCTTCGCTGTCCTGCGATAGGGCGAGGAGAGAAGGATTTCTTCTACGATGTCCTGGATCTCTTCAACGCTCGGTATCTCGATGTCGAAGAGCCTGTCGGCGCAGGTCAGGACTTTGATGGTAAGTTTCCTCGCGGTTTCGTCGTCGAATTCACCGGACGCAGAGCCGGCCTTGTAGATTGCATTCGTGATTTTCTGGGCGTCAAATTTGACTAAACGCCCGTCACGCTTGCGTATTTCGGTGTGCATTCACCCCTCCTTTTTTAGAATGTAAGAAATAAAAGCCTGTGACCCCAATATGTTGTGGTGGGATTTTAACCATAATACTACATATAGGCAAGAAAAATTTTTCATTTTTCAAAAAAATTTTGCATTTTTCCCGTTTGCAGTCCGGCCGGGCTTTATAACATGGGGAGAAAAGCGGGACAAGAGACGTTTTTTGTTATGTCTTAAGCAATTGTTATTACTATACTTTATATTGATGCCCCGGCGAACGGACGGGTTGAATCGGAAGCATCGGGGGGCTTTTTAAAGTGGAGGGAAAAATACAGGACAGGGACCTGCAGTTCTTGGTGGGGATGTTCGACAGGGTTGCGCCATCCTATGATCTTCTGAATCACTTGCTCTCGCTCGGGGTTGATTTCAGGTGGCGGCACATGGCCGTCGAATCCCTTGGTATAAGGGACGGAGACCTCATTCTTGATATCGCAACGGGTACGGGGGATCTCGCTTTCGCGGCGCTTAAGAAGGGGAAGTGCGCCGTGGTGGGGATCGACCTCTCGTCCGTGATGCTTTCCCTTGCGGACGGAAAAAGGAAAAGCAAAAGTCATGATGGTCGTTATACCCTCATACGCGCGGATGCCTACGACATGCCCTTCCGGGACCATGTCTTTCATCACGCCATGATTTCCTATGGTGTGCGTAATATCCATGACTGGGAGCGGCTCTTCAGCGAGACACGAAGACTCCTCAAAAGGGGGGGGAAGATAGCGATCCTCGAGTTTTCCATTCCGGAATCGACCGTCTTTCGGTTGCCCTATCTCTTTTACCTCGAGAGGCTGCTTCCTTTCATAGGCGGAGTGGTCTCGGGAAACCGGGAGCCCTATGCCTACCTGCGCGATACGGTGAAGGCCTTTCCGCCGCCGCGGGAGGTTGTCCGACGCGTGAAGGGACAGGGGTTCAATGTGTTGGAGGTCCGGCCGCTGACGTTCGGCATCTGCCACCTCTATGTCGCCGAGTCCCGGGGTGGGAAAAATTAAAAAATGACGTTCAAACTGCGGATGAACTCTGCTAAGATACCGGCAGCGATGAGGTGTCCTCATCATGTCATTTCGGATAAAATTCATACGAGGGGGGCTGAGACATGGCGCTTAAAACCAGGGATGAATATCTCAAATCATTGAGGACGATGCGGCCGAACATTTACAAGTTCGGGGAACTCATAAAAGACGTGACGACTCATCCGGCCACGCGCCGGACCGTCGAGAGCCACGCCAGGGGGTTCGATGCGGCCCATGATGAAAAATACGCCGACATCTTCACCACGGTTTCGAGCTTCACGGGTGAGAAAATCCACCGTTACAACTCGCTGATGCTGAGCATGGAGGATGTCATCTACAACTCGAAGCTCAAACGGATGATGTACCGCCTCACGGGCACCTGCAGCGGCGGGCTCTGCGTCGGGTGGAACGCCATGAACGTGATGTGGAACGTGACCTATGACATGGACAGGGAATTCGGCACGACCTACCACGGGCGGCTGAAAAACTGGATTCTCGACGCCCAGAAACGGGGGATCGTCGTGGCGGGCGGCCTCACAGACGCCAAGGGCGACCGGAGCCTCAGCCCTTCCAAACAGCCTGACATCGACTCAAACGTCCACATCAAGGAAGTGAGGCAGGACGGAATCGTCATCAGCGGGGCCAAGACGATGATCTGCGGTGTTGCCGCATCAAACGAAATCTTTATCCTCTCGGGGAGCGGCTACCGTGATGAAGAAAAGGATTTCGCCCTGGCCTGTGTCGTTCCCCGCGACATCGAAGGACTCACCATCGTTGAAGCGAGGCGGCCGAGCGATTCCAGGGAATACGAGGAGGGGTTCGATATCCCCGAGACGGGCATCACCCAGGCCTATCTCCTCTTTAAAGACGTTTTTGTTCCCAATGAAAGGGTCTTCATGTGCGGGGAGGCGAAGTACACCGGCAGGATCATCGAGTACTTCACGGCCAATTACCGGGCCTGTATCGGAGCCTGTGTCGCCGGTCAGGGGGATGTGATGATCGGTGCGGCCGCTCTCATCGCGAGGGCCAATGGCCTTTCGGCGGCCACCTTCATGAACAAACTCGTCGACATGGCCGTCAACAACGAGACGACCTTCGGCATGGGCATCGGCGCCATGGCGCTCGGAAAGAAGCATCCCGCAGGCGCGTGGGTGGCCGACTCCCTTCTTGCCCATACGAACAAAGTCCATGTCGCGACACTGCCCTATGAAACGAAGCGCATCTGCCAGGACATCGGGGGCGGTATCGTGGAGACGGGGTGCTTTCCTTCCTTCAAGGATTTCATCGACCCTAACTACGGCCCGATGGTGCAGAAAGCCGTAAAGGCGGGGGTGAACGCGAGCGCCGAGACCAGGGCGCGGGCCGCACGGCTTATCGAGTGGCTGACCCTCGGGGCGGGTGTTCCCGGCTGCATGCACGGAGGCGGCTCGCCCGACGGTGCAAGGCTCGTCGTCAGGTTCCGCACCCCCCTTGAGGAATATGTGGAGTACGCGCGGAACATCGCCGGCATCAAGGAGTCTCTGCCCGAGCCGGAGAAGAAAAAGAAATAATTGAAGATCAGCCGAGGGGCCTTTTGAACTTGATTTGAAGGGCTTCTTCGTGCTATTTTATCTAGAAATTTTATGCGCTTCCGTCGAGTATCTCAGAAGCTCCTTCCCCTGCTGTTTTGCCCCTGTCGGCTCTTACGATAAAACTTCTAAAACACGACAGGAATTTCTACCCGGTGCTCTTCTGATCCTGTGTAGTTGACGACCCACTGTGTAGCTCGCTACGCACTTTTCACCGTTTAGGTTGTTATTGAAGCAGGGACTCTCGGAGTCGCTTTCTCGTTAAATTTGGAGAGGCAGCGGCATATGATAAACGAAGATGGCAGGTCTGATGTTCAGTGAATGACCTGGCACGGCCGATGCTCCCGTGTTGGTTGAGCCAACTTGAGGCGGCATAAGACAGGAAGCCAGAGATTTCTTGACCCGGACCCTGTAGCCTGACTGCCCGGTTGAGTTGTTAACCCGCACCGTGTCTTTCCTGCAGCCTTCTTTCTCGGAGGGGATTTTCTGATCACCGTCTGTGCAAGGAGGTCTCCTGTCATCCATTACCCGGCAAACCGAATAAGCGAGTGAAAGGAGCAGCCGATGAACGCGCTTGGCATTTGCGTCGGGGCGTCCACCCTTTCCCTTGTTGGACTCGGGGGAGATGCGGAGGGCCGTATCCATAAGAAAGAGATCCTGACGGAACCCCACAATGGAAACCCGCGGAAGGTTCTCCTCGAATTACTCGAGAGGTTCGATCTGCGGGGTTATTCCCGGATGGCCGTCACCGGCCGGCAGTTCCGGGAGGGCATCAACCTCACGGCTATCCCGGAGCCGGAAGCCGTGGAGCGGGCCCTGATTCACCTCAACGGCAAAGGGGAAACCTACAATGCCGTCGTCAGTGCGGGCGGTGAAACTTTCATGGTTTACGTTCTCGGCCGGGACGGGCGTATCTCGACGGTTCACACGGGTAACAAGTGCGCCTCGGGGACCGGGGAGTTCTTCCTCCAGCAGATTGCCCGCCTGGGGCTCGGGCTCGAGGAATCGGTCCGTCTTGCCCGATGCGAAAAACCTTACCGTGTATCAGGACGCTGTAGTGTCTTCTGCAAAAGTGACTGCACTCACGCCACCAACAAGGGGATTCCCAAAGGGCGCGTGGTCGCCGGACTGTGCCAGATGATCGCGGGGAAAATTCTGGAGATCATGAAGCAGGTCCCGCGGGATAAGGTGATGGTCGTTGGAGGCACATCGCGGAATGAAGTGGTCATGGACTATCTCAGGCAGGAGATATCAAATCTCTTTGTTCCGGAGGAAGCCCCTTACTTCGAAGCCCTCGGTGCCGCACTCTGGGCCCTGGAGCATGAAACGAAGCCTTATCCGGGGCACCGGCGACTCTTCAGAGGAGGAAACGGGTCTTTCGCCCATCTTCCACCCATCAAAGATTTCAGCTCCATGGTCGATTTCCGGAATTCCCTCCGCGGCGAGGCCCGGGAGGGTGACCGTTGCATTCTGGGACTCGATGTGGGTTCCACGACGACGAAGGCCGTCATCCTCCGGCTCGACGACCAGCGGGTCCTGGCATCGGTTTACCTGCGCACCAACGGGGATCCCGTCGGGGCCTCCCGGCGATGTTACGCCGGGGTTCTCGACGCCCTCGGTGCCGTGGCGGATCGGATCGAGATGGTGGGGCTGGGCGTCACCGGTTCAGGGCGGCAGATTGCGGGGCTTCACGCCCTGACGGAAGGCATCGTAAACGAGATCGCTGCTCACGCAACGGCGGCGCTTTTCTTCGACCCAGGTGTGGACACGATCTTTGAGATCGGCGGCCAGGATGCGAAGTACACGTACATCACAAACGGTGTCCCCTCTGATTACGCCATGAACGAGGCCTGCAGCGCCGGCACGGGCTCCTTCCTTGAGGAGGCGGCCAGGGAATCCCTGGGGGTGGATATGGAGGCGATCGCTGATATCGCCTTCCAGGGGAAAACCCCCCCGAACTTCAATGACCAGTGTGCCGCCTTCATCAGCAGCGACATCAAGCGGGCGACCCACGAGGGCACATCCCGGGAAGACATCGCGGCGGGACTCGTCTATTCCGTCTGCATGAACTACCACAAACGCGTCAAGGGGAGCCGGCCGGTGGGCAGCCGCATCTTCATGCAGGGCGGCGTGTGCTACAACCGCGCGGTCCCCATGGCGATGGCGGCCCTCATCAGGAAAAAAATTATTGTGCCTCCTGACCCCGGTCTCATGGGTGCCTTCGGAGTCGCCCTCGAGATCAAAAAGAGGCTGGATCTTGGTCTCATGGAGGAGCGGCATTACCGGCTCCGGGAATTGCTGGAGCGTGACCTGGCATACGGAGAGCCTTTTGTCTGCCGGGGTGGCCGGGAAAAGTGCGACCGCCAATGCGAGATTGCCAGGATCAGGATCGGGGGCAAGATCTATCCCTTCGGTGGTGCCTGCAACCGCTGGTATAACCTGAGGTTCAGGAAGGACTTCGACCGGGAGAAACTGGATCTGGTCGCCTTCTATGAGAAAAAGGTCTTCGAAACGACCGCAGGGCATTCTGATGACGAAGCCAGAGGAAACACGCGGACGGTGGGCATGAACAGGACCTTCTTCATCAACACGTACTTCCCCCTCTACGCGCGGTTCTTCAGGGGTCTCGGCTTCAGGGTCATCCTTCCCGCTTCCATCGAGCAAAGCGGTGTTGACCGCAGAGGCGCGGCCTTCTGTTACCCTGCTGAAATCGCCCACGGTTACCTTGAAAACCTTCTCAAGGAAGACCCGGATTATCTCTTTCTGCCGCACTTCATGGGAAACCCAAAAACCGAAGGGGCTGTCCGGGGGATCCCCTGTCCTATTTCACAGGCGGAGCCCTACTATCTGGCCAGTGCTTTCAGGGATCACCCGGTCTACCGGAGATTGAAGGAGAAAGGC
>JAPLJU010000100.1 GCA_026388445.1 Deltaproteobacteria bacterium | reverse complement strand
AATGTTTCAGAATAGCTGCCGGGCAACGGCCCGAAATCAAGAGTTCCGCCCTGAAGGTGGAGCAGGCCAAGAAACAGGTCGATCTGGCCACCAGCGAATTCTACCCGTCGGTGAACCTCCTCGGCAAGTACGGGAGGTTTGGTGATGAAGCCGGTCTCAGCGGCTCCCTCTATCAGGATCCGGAGAACTGGTCTGTGCTGGCCGTGGCCAGTTGGGATTTCTGGGAGTGGGGTAAGACAAAATACAACCGGGATTTTTATCAAAGCAGACAGCAGCAGGCCCAGGATGCCCTGATAGACGTCAGGGACCAGGTGGCCCTGGATGTGAAGAGCGCCTACCTGTCGATGAAAGATGCGGAGAAACGAATACGTGTGACGGGAAAGAGCATCGATCAGGCCGATGAAAATTTAAGGATATACCAGGAGAGATACCGGGTGCAGGTGTCGACGTCCAAGGATGTGCTCGATGCCCAGACGCTGCTGGTGCGCGCCAGAGCCGATTACTACGATGCGCTGGGTGACTACCAGATCGCCCTGGCCAGGCTCGAGAGGTCTATGGGCGTCATCTATGTTCAGGGGGAAAACAAAAACCCGTCAAAATAAACTTTCAGGAGGTACCCTATGCAGGAATTTATCAAGAAGATGATGATGTTCGGCGTCGGCCTTGCCGCCATGACGCGGGAAAAGACCGAGGAGTTCGTGAAAGAGCTCATTAAAAAAGGTGAGATGAGCGAAAAGGAAGGGAAGCAGCTCGTCAATGACCTCATGGAAAAATCAAAGAAAATGACCCGGGATCTTGAGATGAAGACGGAAGAAATGGTCAGCGCGACCCTCAAGAGGCTCAATATCCCCACCCGGAAGGAGCTGGATGAGCTCAGGGAACGCATCGAGAAGCTGGAGAAACGCGGCGGATAGGAACAGGTCTATGCAACTGAGCAGGCTTGCCAGCTTGTCCCGAACGTATCGCCATGTGGATCGTTACCGTCAGATCCTGTCGGTTATGTTCAAGTACGGGTTCGGGGACGTGATCAATCGCCTCCACGTGGGTCCGTACATTGAAATGGGATTGCGATTCGTGCGACGTGAGGGCCTGGAAAAGCTGACCCGGGCCGAGCGGGCGCGCATGGCCCTGGAGGAGCTGGGCCCGACGTTTGTAAAAATGGGTCAGATTCTGTCCACCCGCCCGGATTTGGTACCCATCGAGTTGATCGAGGAACTGTCCAAACTACAGGATAACGTTCCCCCCTTCGCCTTTAAACAGGTGAAAGACATCATCGAAGAGGAACTCGGGTGCCCCCTTTACGAACGGTTCGGGTCATTTGATGATGGTCCCCTCGCGGCAGCGTCCATCGGTCAGGTCCACAGGGCACGTCTGAGAAGCGGTGAAGAGGTGGCGGTCAAAGTCCAGCGTCCGGGGATCCGCCCCATTATCGAGACCGACATCGAAATCCTCGCTCATATTGCCGGGCTCATGGAAAAGCACATTGAGGAGATGACGATCTACCGCCCGACGCGAATCGTCGAGGAGTTCGCAAGGACGATTGAACGCGAAATGGATTACACCATTGAAGCGTCGAACCAGGAGCGTTTTGCCCGTCAATTTGCCGGCCATGACCATGTCCATGTGCCTGAGATCTACCGGGAAGCGCTGACAGAGCGCGTCCTCACCATGGAGTACATCGACGGGATAAAGGCCTCCGAGCTTGAAAAACTCGACCAATCCGGAATGGACCGGAAGGCCATCGCCTCGAGAGGTGCCGGGCTCATCCTGGAGCAGATCTTCAAACAGGGTTTTTTCCACGCCGATCCGCATCCCGGTAATATCTTTGTCATGAAGGGCAACACCATCTGCTATCTTGATTTTGGTATCATGGGATCTGTGGACCGGCCTGCGAGAGAACATTTCGTCGACATGATCTACAGTTATGTTTCCAGAGACGAGACCGGCATTGCGACCGCCCTCCTGAGACTCACCGAGTGGGAGCAGGAGCCTGATCGACAGGCACTGGAGAGGGATATCCGGGGTATCATGGATCTGCACCTCTACAAACCGCTGAAGGAGCTGCGGATCAAGGATCTTCTCAGGAAAACGCTGGATCTCATCGCCCGGCACCGGCTGGTCTTCCCCCCCGACATTTTTCTCATGATCAAAGGTCTGACGGCGGCGGAAGGCCTCGGGTTGATGCTCGACCCAGATTTTGACATGGCCGTAACAGCGGAGCCATTTGTTGCGGAGATCAAGGCGGAACGGTTGAAGGCCGGAAGGGTCATCTCCGATATCCGGGAGTATGGCTGGGGGCTTCTCGAGCTTGTCAAGGAACTGCCCGCCGAGCTTCATGACATTGTCAGGCAGATCAGGCAAGGCAAAATGAAAATCGGCTTCGAGCACAGGGGCCTCGAGAAATTCATCTTCGAGATGGATCGATCTTCGAACCGGATCGCCTTCGCGCTCGTCATATCGTCCATTGTGATCGGTTCGTCCCTGATCATCACGGCGAACATCGGGCCCCGTTTGCTGGGTTTTGCGGTACTAGGTATTGCCGGATACCTGGTGGCGGGTGTGCTTGGCATCTGGTTGTTGGTATCGATTTTGAGGTCTGGAAGGTTGTGATGGATATTCATTTAGGAGGAAGGGAATTTCTATGCATGTGATAAAGAACACACGGACAGAAGGTATGCTCATTTTTGTCACTCTTTTTTTTGTCTTCATTCTTGGCACTCCGGACCTCTGTGCAACAGAATATTCTCTGGAGGACCTCTTCAGGATCTCCCTGGAAAAGTCCGAGAAACTGAAGATCCAGGAGGAAAATTATTACATTTCCAAACAGGGGGAGTCTAAGGCGCTGGCCCCTCTGCTGCCCAGGGTGACCGCCTCGGGAGGCTATACGCGATTTGATGCGGAAAAGCGGTCTGATTCAACGGGAGCCCTGATCCAGCCGGAGAGTGCATCCCTCTGGGGCGTGACAGTCGATGAGACCCTCTCCCTGAGCGGGCGGGAATTCACTTCTTACAGCGCCTCAAAAGATAATGTCAGGAAAAGCGGGGAAGATCTCTTCGCGGCCCGAGAAACTTATCTGCTCGCCGTTGCGACGGCCTATTACAATGTCATGAAGTCCATGAAGCTTCTGGATATCGCAAATTCAAACGTGGAGCGTCTCACGACGCAGCGAAACGCAGCCCGGACGCGCCTTCGAGTGGGTGAGGTCACAAAGACCACCCTGTTGCGGGCGGAGGGGGAGCTTTCCGGTGCCCTGGCCGATCAGGTGAGGGCAAAGAATCTCCTTGAGTTTACGAGGGCCAATCTGGCAAGAACGGTTAGCATCCCGCCCGATTTCACCCTCCGGGAGACGGCCCTGGTTGATGTGGAAATCCTGCCTCTGGAGAAATACCAGGAGAAGGCCCTGAAGGAGCGGGCGGAACTCAAGAGCCTGGAGCTCGATCGGCAGATTGCAGAGAAGCAGATCAGCGTAGCGCGGGGGGCCTTCTGGCCCAGCGTTTCGCTCCAGGGCTCTTACATAGGTGTGGATCAAACCCCTGAAACCGCTTCTTTGGTATCCGAAAGTTATCTGGGGGCCGTGCTTCTGAACTTCCCTCTCTTCGAGGGCGGGTTGAGGGTCGCGGAGCTCAACGAGGCCAAGGCGAGGTACAGACAGTCGGGGCTCAATTATGAGGACAACGTCAAGTCCGTCAATATCGAGGTGCAGAATGCCTATCTCAATCTGATTACCCAGAGGGGCATCTATAAATCCCTGCAGGATCAGCTCACCTTCGCCAAGGAAAACAACACCGCCGTGACCAAGCAGTTTGAATTCGGCCTGGCCTCGATCATCGATGTCATCGATGCCAATAACCTCCTCGTGACCGCCGAAAGACAGCTCTATGATGCCATTTATACCTATCAGCTCGCCAATCTGAGTCTCAAGCGGGCCACGGGAGAGCTTTTAAACGAGTTTCAGGGGCAGGAACAGAAAAAGACTGCCCGGGCAGGAAATTAAGGAGAAAAAGGAGAAAGAGGAACCACACATGCCGCGAGACCAAGTCGAACAATGCCGAAGTCCATTCCGGGAAAACAACATGATTGCAGCGACAGGGCTGTTTTTGTCCGTCCTCCTGATCGTGTGGACCGTCGGCTGCGGACAAAAGGATGCCAAGGTCATTGAAGAGAGGACCTTCATTGTGCAGGTGGCTACGGTTGAAAAGAAATCCCTCCGGCCCTCCGTGGAGACGATCGGGTCCTTGAAGCCCTTCGAGGTGGTAATTGTGAGCTCGGAGGTGGACGGGATCCTGCATGAGATCAGGGTCAACGAGGGAACAGCCGTTTCCAGGGGATCCCTTCTGGCCGTCATTGACGACCGGGACTACCGGAATGAGGCGACACGGGCGGAGGCCGCTGTCAGGCAGGCGGAGGCGACCCTGGCCAACACCAAACTCGAGTTTCAGAGGAAAGACGCCCTTTTCAAGGAGGAGCTCGTGACGAGGCAGCAGTATGATGACGTGAGCACGCGGCTTTCCATCACGGAGGCGGATGTGGACAGGGCGAAAGCGGCCCGGTCCATGGCCAAGGAGAGGCTTGACAAAACCAGGATCTACTCTCCCCTGGGCGGATTCGTCCAGGAAAAAAAGCAGGCCGTCGGAAACTACGTGCGGAACGGAACCCCGATTTTCACCATTGTGCAGAACCACCCGCTGAAGCTCGATTTCACGATTGCTGAAAAAGACATCAGCAAACTGAAAATAGGGCAGGACGTCATATTTATCGTCGACACTCACGCGGGGAAGGAATTCACGGGTAAGCTCAAGACGATCTACCCCGCCCTCGAGGACAAAACGAGAACGCTGCAGGTCGAGGCCCTGGTGCCGAATCCCCAGAATGTCCTTAAACCCGGACTTTTTGCCAAGGTCACACTTTTCACGAATGTCGCGGTAGATACCGTGGTCATCCCCGTGACAGCGATCATCTATGAGAATTCAAGCACGAAGGTTTTTGTGGTCGAAAGCGACCGGGCCAAAGAGATAAAAATCAAGATCGGAGGCAAGTACGGTGAGTTCATGGAGGTGGTTGAGGGTCTCGCGGGAGGTGAAACAATCGTGACTGTGGGACAGCGCAACCTGGCGCAAGGGGTGAAACTCAATGTGGGTCGCTGATACATCGATTAAACGCCCCGTCTTCGCGACGATGTTCATTCTCGCCCTGGTGGTCCTGGGTATTGTCAGTTACCCGAGCATCGGTGTTGACCTATACCCCAAGGTCGATTTGCCGATCGTCAACGTGACGACCCGCCTGACGGGGGCGAGCCCCGAGATCATGGACATCGACGTCACGGACAAGATCGAGGAGGCCATCAACACGATCAACGGGGTGAAGACGATCAGTTCCCAGAGCACCGAGGGGGTTTCCGTAGTCACCGTCGAGTTCGTACTCGAAAGAGATATCGATCTCGCGGCCCAGGACGTGAGGGAGAAGATCTCTATTATCCGGAGAAAACTTCCCGACGACATCGATGAGCCGATTATCGAAAAAGTCGATCCGGATTCATCGCCGGTTTTGTGGCTCAGTCTCTCCGGAAGCCGGTCCATCGGCGAGCTGTCCACTTATGCCGATGAAGTTCTCAAGGAAAAACTGCAAAAAGTATCCGGTGTCGGTGCAGTCAACCTGGGGGGGCTCCGTCTCAGGCAGGTGCGGATCTGGCTCGACCAGAACAAGCTTCAGGCCTACCAGATCGCGGCTAGCGACGTGGTACAGGCCCTGGCACGGGAAAATGTTGAACTGCCCGGCGGAAGAATCGAAAGCGCATCCAAAGAATACTCCGTCAAGATCAAGGGAGAATTTCCCCGTGTTCCCGATTTCAACGACCTGATCGTGGCCTATTTCAAAGGGGCTCCGGTGCGTATCCGCGACATCGGGCGGGCGGAAGACGGTCTGGAGGAGCGGCGCTCCATCGCCCGTCTGGACGGGGAGACGGCCGTCGGATTGGGCATTCAGAAGCAGTCCGGCACCAACACCGTCGAAGTCATCGATCTCGTCAAGAAGGAGTTGAAAAAGGCCGAGCAGACCCTGCCGCCGGGCATGAAGCTCAGCATCTCTTTTGACCAGTCCCGGTTTATCAAGACCTCCATCCACGAGGTTCAGAATCACCTCATCATCGGGGGCTTCCTCGCCGTTTTAGCCGTCTTTCTTTTTCTTCGAAACATCCGGACGACGATGATCAGCGCCCTGGCCCTGCCGATATCCGTCATTTCGACCTTCTTCCTCATCCAAATCTTCGGATTCACCTTCAACAACATGACCATGCTGGGACTGACGCTTTCCATCGGCCTCCTCATAGACGACGCCATCATCGTCATTGAAAACATCTATCGCCACATCGAGGAAGGCATGAAGCCGAGGGAGGCGGCCGCCTTCGCCACGGCCGAGATCGGTCTGGCCGTTATGGCAACGACCATGGCCATCGTGGCCATTTTCCTTCCTGTGGCCTTCATGAAGGGGATTATCGGGCGCTTCTTCCTCCAGTTCGCGCTCACGGTCGTTTTTGCGTTGCTCGTATCGCTGGTCGTGTCGTTCACGCTCACGCCCATGATGTCCTCGCGCTATCTGAAGGCCCATGCGGCGAGAAATCCCGGTCACAATCCAGGTAAGCCCCGTTTGCGCAGGTTTTATCGCGCCGGAGACTGGCTGGAGCGGTTATACAAAAAGACGGAAGATGTATACAGGAGAATCCTCGTCTTCTGCCTGAACAGGCGGAATGTCGTTTTGATATCGGCGGTGGCGGTCTTCGTGCTGAGCCTGCTGATGACACGGTTCATCGGCAAGGAATTCGTTCCGCAGGAAGACCAGAGCCAGTTCATCGTGCGGCTCGAGGCCCCAATCGACTATTCCGTGGACGAGACGGACAAACTGTTCCAGAAGGCAGAAGCGATCGTCAAAGAAATCCCGGAGATCATCAGACTATATTATTCTCAGGGATACGGGCGTTTCAAAGAGATCAATAAAGCTGTTTTCTTTATTACCCTCTCACCGAAGAAGGAAAGAAAGAGAAGCCAGCAGGCCATCCAGGCGGAAATACGCAAAAAGCTCGCAGGCATCCCGGGGCTCAAGGCATCCGCTGAGAACATTTCGCTCATCGGCGGCGGTCAGCGGAACGTGCCCATTCAGTACGCCATCCGGGGGACGGACCTCGATGCCCTGTCGAGGTATGCCAGGCAGATCACCGATGAGTTTTCCAGACTGCCCGGCATTGTCGATGTCGACTCAACCATCGAGGCGGGAAAGCCGGAAGTCAAGATCTATATCGACAGGGAAAAGGCGGCCGACCTCGGCGTCAACATTGCCACCATCGCGGAGGCCGTCAATTTTCTCGTCGGCGGGGAGGTCGATGTGACCAAGTATAAAGACGAGGCCAAGGGAAGGCGCTACGATGTGAGGGCGAGGCTCAATCCCGAGGACCGGGTAAACCCGACCGATATCGGCAGGATCTACGTGCGATCAAAGGATGGACGGCTGGTGGAGCTTTCGAATATGGTCAAGCTCATCGAGGGGGGAGGGCCCAGCGTCATCAACCGCGTTGACCGGCAACGGGCCGTGACCCTTTTCGCCAATCTCGAAAAGAAACCGATGGGACAAGCCCTGGAAGAGCTTAACGGCATTACTTACAAAATCCTCCCGTCAGATTTCACCGCGTCTTACAAGGGCCAGGCAAACGTCATGCAGGAATCCTTTCAGTACCTGCTTTTCGCGGTCATGCTCGGCATCATTATGGCCTATATGGTCCTTGCGGCGCAGTTTGAGAGTTTCATTCACCCCTTCACGGTGCTTCTCTCGATACCTCTTTCTTTCGTTGGTGCCTTCGGCGCTCTTCTGATCACGGGCAAGACGCTCAACGTCTTCAGCTATATCGGACTGATTCTCCTCCTGGGACTCGTGAAGAAGAATGCCATTTTGCTCGTAGACTACACGAATACCCTGAGGGCAAGGGGCGTCGAGAGGCGGGAGGCGATCCTCGAGGCGGGACCGGTGAGGCTCCGTCCCATCCTGATGACGACCTTTGCCATGATTTTCGGCATGCTGCCTGTCGCGCTGGGGGTCGGTGAGGGGGCCGAGACTCGCTCGCCCATGGGTGTCGCGGTGATCGGGGGGCTTTTGACGTCGCTTTTCCTGACCCTGGTCGTGGTTCCCGCGGCCTATGACCTCTTCGACGACGGCCAGGAGTGGCTGAGACGAAAGGAATACCGGAAGCTCGGGACCCTGCATTACTGGGACATGAGGGGCAAACAGATTCCGGCTCTCCTGAAAAAGATCGCCCTGGCCCCACGGGCCCTGGCCGCGACGGCGGCAGACACGGCAGCCCTGCTCAAAAGGAGAAAACGCGGAGGAACCCCGCGGGATACATAAAAGGGCTTGCGATGATTTACCCCGGGGATCGCCCGGATAAGAAAATCTGAAAGGAACCAGGTGACGTTCAGCCCTGCGTGGTGCGGAGAAGGGGCCATGAAGATGTTTCTGATCGTTTATTGCGATGCGGCCGATGAAGATGTTATTGACGCCTTCAAGAAGGCCGGGATCCGGTCCTACACGAAAATGGAGGAAGCGAGGGGGGAGGGGACGGACACGGAACCGAAGCTGGGGACGCACTGCTGGCCGGGAAAGAATAACGTCCTTTTCATCGCCGCGGAAGACTCGGAGACGCCTCAGATCGTGGAGGTGATCCGATATATCAGGCGGGAGCATCCCCGCGCCGGGGCGAAGGGGTTTGTCCTGCCCATGGAAGAGGTCATCTGAAATCCGGGGTAATCAGGGCGGGTTACTCTTTCTCGAGGTAGGCGTAGGCGCTGTGGTTGTGGATGCTTTCGATGTTTTCGGCCTCCACGCTGTACCAGGTAAAATTCCCGTCACGGCCCAGCTTTTCGGCGACACTCCGGACGACGTCCTCCACGAACATGGGGTTCTCGTAAGATCGTTCCGTGACGTGTTTCTCATCGGGTCTCTTCAGAAGAGAGTAGATCTCGCTGCTTGCCGAGTCTTCCACAATTCTGATCAGATCTTCGATCCAGAAAAATTTCTTGAAGCGGACATTCACCCGGACAATGCTCCGCTGGTTGTGCGCGCCCATGAGGCTCATTTCCTTGGAACAGGGACAGACCGTGGTGACCGGCACCGTGACGCCGACCTTGAAATCGGCCGTTTTCCCGTCATCCTCCCCGGTGAAGTAACACACGTAGTCCATGATGCTCTTCGCGCCCGTCACGGGAGCGCTCTTCTCGATAAAATAGGGGAATTCGATCTCCATGTGGGCGGATTTGGCACGGAGTTTTTCCCGCATGTTACCCAGGATGACGCGGAAGGTCTTGATGTTGATCTGACCCCGGTACTCATTGAGGATCTCGACGAAACGGCTCATGTGAGTCCCCTTGAAATGGTGGGGCAGGTTCACGTACATGTTGATGGTGGCATTCACGTGCTGGACACCGTTGACCCGATCGAGGACGATCACCGGGTAGTGGATGCCCTTGACACCGACTTTTTTGATTTCAAGGTTCCTTTCGTCTCTCCGGTTTTGCACGTCGATCATGTCTTCGCTCCGCTGTAAGCGACCCGGGCATTATCCGACTCCCAGACGGTCACCTCGTCAACCTTGATTTTCGAAGACTTCGCCTTCCTGGAGAGCCGGTCGAAGATATGCTTCGCGACGATTTCAGAGGAAGGGTTCACCCCCTTGAACTGGGGCAGGTCATTCAAGTATTTGTGATCCAGGTCTTCGAGGATCTCCGCCGTCCAGCCCTTGAGGACCCTGAAGTCGATGATAATGTTTTCATCGTTTAACTTCTTCGACGAGACGGTTACCTCCACCCTGAAGTTGTGGCCGTGCAGCTCCTCGCACTTACCGCCGATTTCCTTCAACACGTGGGCGGCGGAGAAGCTCTTCGTGATCGTGACCTTGAACATTGAACCTCCAGAAACGGACAGGTCTATTTTTATCGGTAAGTCATTGCATTCGTATCACAAATTGAAGGCACTTTCATGGTAAAAATTGAATTTTGCGGCAGGATGTGTTAGCAAACCTCCGATCCGGCAGGAGATTTGGGGAGCCGATGTCATCCAAGGAGGGGATATGAAAAAGACATTCATGCCTGTGTGCAAGACGAAGGAGGAGATGGCGGTCTATCAGCTGGAGAGGCTTAAATGGACGGTGCATCACGCTTATCAGGGCTCGACCTTCTACAGGAAGAAGCTCGACGACGCCGGCGTGAAACCCGAGCACATCAAGAGCCTCGATGATCTCAAGCGCCTCCCCTTCACGACGGCCCAGGACCTTCAGGAGAATTACCCCTGGCCGCTCATCTCCGTCCCCTTTGATCGGATCGTCCGATTGCACGCCTCGACGGGCACAACGGGCAGACGAAAGGTCCTTGTCTACACGGCGAAAGACATTGATGACTGGGCGAATATGTTCGCCCGTTGCTATGAATTCGCCCAGTTGACGCCGCTGGATCGCGTACAGATCTGCGTGGGGTACGGGGTTTGGACGGCCGGCGTGGGTTTCCAGCTGGGGTGTGAGCGATACGGCGCCTTTGCAATTCCCGCGGGACCCGGAAATCTCGACATGCAGTTGCAGTTTCTCGTCGATTTCAGGACCACCGTCATCTGCAGCACGGCCTCGATGGCGCTTCTCATGGCCGAGGAAGTGCACAAGCGAGGACTGCGGAATCAGATCTGCGTGAAAAAGGTCATCTTCGGCGCCGAACGATCGAGTGACGCCATGGTCCGGCGGGTGAAAGAACTCCTGGGGGCCGATCACATCTTTGACATTCCGGGACTCACGGAGGTTTACGGTCCGGGGACGGGACTGGACTGTGTCCATCACAAGGGGATTCATTATTTCACCGATTACTACATCATGGAACTCCTCGATCCCGACACCCTGAAGCCGGTTTCGGAGGGAGAGGTGGGGGA
>JAPLJU010000140.1 GCA_026388445.1 Deltaproteobacteria bacterium | reverse complement strand
TCCCTTTTGAATCGTCGTAAAAGGCCACGCCGTTTTTCTCCCCCGCAAACTCGATCCGGTGGGCCACCCCCCGGAAGGCACGGACCGCCTCGATCATCCTGTCCCGCGGACATCCACAGGCGCGGCAGGCCAGGATGGAAGCCATCACATTTTCTACGTTATGGGTTCCCGGGATCCGGATCATCCCGACGGGATAAATTTCCCGGTCCTCTCCATTCTCACGAAGGATCAACTCATCGCCGCGCAGAAACATGCCGTTGGAAATCTCCGCTTTCGAACTGAAGAGACTCAGCTTCGACCTGAGCCGCCGGGCCAGGGGATTCGCCCAGGGTTCATCGGCGTTGAGGATGGCGAGGTCCCCGGGCCCCTGGTTTTCAAAGATTCTTTCCTTCGCCTTCCGGTAGGCCTCGAAGGATCCGTGATAATCGATGTGGTCATAGGTCACGTTCAGTAGCACCGCCACCATCGGCCGGAACTGTTCTATCCACTCAAGTTGGAAGCTGCTCACCTCCACGACGGCAACGTCCTCTTCCTGGGGGCTGTCGACATATCCGATCAGCGGGTCACCGATGTTTCCGCCGACATAGGCTTTCCTCCCTGAAGCCCGGAGGATCTCGCCGATGAGGGTGGTCGCCGTCGTCTTTCCATTCGTTCCCGTGATGGCGATCACGGGCCGTTTCAGAAACCGGAAAGCCACCTCGAGTTCGGCGAGGATGGGGATCCCGCGTTTAACGCCTTCTGCCAGGAGCGGGTTAGTCGGCGGTACCCCCGGCGATGGGATGATGAGATCCACCCCCGAGAGGATAGCCGCGTCCTGAGGACCGAAGGTGAGCTTCAGGTTGTAGCCTGAAAGCGCTGAGGCGGCATCCCCCATCTCGGTGAGGGGTTTCTCGTCTGTGGCCACCACGGAGACGCCTCTCCCGGCGAGAAAGCGAACCGAGGACTGACCTGTCTTGCCGAGTCCGATGACCAGAACCCTTTTGCCGGCGAGTTCCATGCCCTCCTTTTCTACCTCAACTTCAAGGTACTGATGGCGAGGAGCGCAAGCAATATGGAGATGATCCAGAATCGGACAATCACCTTGGGCTCCGCCCAGCCCTTGAGTTCAAAGTGATGGTGAATGGGCGCCATCCGGAAGATGCGTCGCCCGTTAGAGAGTCTGTAGTATCCCACCTGGAATATGACGGAGATCGCCTCGAGTACGAAGACCCCTCCGACAATGGCCAGGAGCAGTTCCTGTTTCGTCATAATGGCCAGGGCCCCCAGGGCGCTTCCCAGGGACAGGGACCCCACGTCCCCCATGAAGACCTGGGCCGGGTAGGCATTGAACCACAGGAAGCCCAGGCAGGCCCCGCCCATGGCCCCGCAGAAGACGGACAGCTCGCCCGCGCCGGGCACGTAGGGGATCTGCAGATATCCGGCGATTTTGACGTTCCCGGCGAAGTAGGCGAAGAGCAGATAGGTCATGAAGCAGATCGTGGCGGGACCGATGGCAAGCCCGTCCAGTCCGTCGGTGAGGTTGACGGCATTGGCCGTCCCGACGATCACGAAAGTCGAAAAGAGGATATAAGCGAGCCCCAGGTTAGGGAGGATAGTCTTGAAAAAGGGAAGGGTGACGGCGGAGCTGAAATCGGGCCGGATAAAGAGGACGATACTGATAAAGATGGCGATCAGGAACTCCAGACTGAGCCTTTTTCCGGCCGTGATGCCCTTGCTGTTTCCCGCGGTGAGTTTCTGATAGTCATCCATGAATCCGATGATGCCGAATCCCACCGTCACCATGACCACGAGCCAGATCAGGTGATTCGTCAGGTTTGCCCACAGCAGGGTCGATAACACGCTGGCGAAGATGATGAGGATGCCGCCCATCGTCGGCGTTCCTTTTTTGGACATGTGGGAGCTCGGCCCGTCCTCACGGATGGGCTGCCCGACCTTGAGGGTCTCCAGTTTTCGGATCAGCCAGGGACCCAGCACAAAGCAGATGAAGAGGGCCGTGATGGCGGCGTAGATCGTCCGGAACGTGATGTAGCGGAACACGTTGAAGTAGGAATAGGTTTCATGCAACGGGTATAAAAGGTGAAAAATCAACTCTTCCGATCTCCTGTTGGCTCAAAAGTGAACCGTCAACCCACAATATGGGCCTTTCAGTTTTCAAGGCCGATTTTCCGAACGATCTCCTGAACGACTTCCTCCATCCTCATCCTGTGGGACCCTTTGACGAGGACCCAGTCTCCCACCCTGAGACCGCGCCTCAGGGATTCCGTGATCTCCTCGGGAGATAGATCGAGGTGGATCTGATCTCCCCGGAGGCCCTTTTTCATGGCCCCCTGGGCCACGGCTCTGGCGAACTGCCCGCGGAGAAAAGCCTTTCCCACGCCTGTTTCGCCGATCATCCGGCCGATGTCCTCGTGGAGTTTTTCCGACTGGTCGCCGAGTTCGAGCATGTCACCGAGGACGACGACACTGCGGCTCTCCCCCTTCAGTTCCCGGAGCGTCTTCAGCGCTTCACCGACGGAAGCGGGGTTGGCGTTGTAGGCGTCGTTGATGAGGAAGGCGCCGTTCTTCAACCGGTGCACTTCCATCCGCCCTGAAACCGGCCTGAAAGACATGAGTCCTCGGCAGATCTTGTCAAAGGGGATGTGGCAGGCCCGCGCCGCTGCCGCGGCGGCCAGCGCATTATAAACGTTATGGTTCCCGATCGTGGCCACCGTTATTTCACGGGAGGCCTTCCCCGTCCAGAGCGTGAAGATCGTTCCCTTCTCCCCCTCGTGGGTGATATGCTCCGCGTAAACATCGGCCGCCCTCCGGATGCCGAAGGTGATCTTCTGACCCGACCATCGCTCCTCCCAGGGAGAGAGGTTCGGGTCATCGCTGTTGATGATGGCCACACCCCGGCCGGCCATGGTGTTGAAGAGGTCCCCCTTTTCCTCCCGGATCATCTCCAGGGACTTGAGCCCCTCGAGATGGGCGGTGCCCACATTCGTGATGATGCCGATGTCCGGCTCGGCGATCTCCGTGAGCCGGCGGATCTCCCCCCGCCTGTTTGTTCCCATCTCCAGGACAACCGCCTCGTGTCGGTCATGGAGCTTGAAGAGGGTCAGCGGAAGCCCGATCAGGTTGTTGAGGTTCCCCTCGTTCTTGAGGACTGTTTTCGTCTGCCCGAGAACGGTCGCCACCATCTCTTTCGTCGTGGTCTTGCCCGAGCTCCCCGTGATCGCGACGACGGGGACCTTGAATTTCATCCTCCAGTAACGGGCGATGTCCCCCAGGGCTTTCAGCGTGTCCTCTACGCGCAGGACCGTCACGTCGGCAGGCAGTGAGTTGACTTTCTCCTTCCGGTCCCGTTGGATGACAACACCCGATGCCCCGGCCGCGACGGCCGTTTTCAAAAAATCGTGGCCGTCGAAACGTTCTCCGACGAGGGCCACAAATAGGTTTCCCTTCGTGATGTGTCTCGAATCCGTTGAAACCCCCAGGAATTTCCCTTCCCGGTGACCGGGGGTCATGACGGCCCCCGCGGCCCTGCGGATATCTTCGACATTCAGCTGCGGGAGAGACTCTTTTTCCATCGGCCCCTCCCGTGTCTGGATGCTTTCAGCGCCTCCCGGCATTCTTCCCTGTCGTCAAAAGGGAATTTCTCCGTTCCAATAATCTGATAGGTTTCGTGCCCTTTCCCGGCAACGAGCACGATGTCTTCGGGACCGGCGAGTTTGATGGCTTCGCGGATGGCCGCCCGGCGATCGGGGATGACGACATATCCTTTTCCATCGAAACCCTTCCGGACGTCCTCGATGGCGTATTTCGTCACGCCTTCGTTCTCAACCCCGCCCTCGATCTGCCTGAGGATGGCCAGGGGATCTTCCGTTCTTGGGTTATCGGAGGTCAGGATCGAAAGATCGCTCCGCGTGACGACCGCTTTCCCCATGAGGGGGCGTTTGCCCCGGTCACGGTCCCCTCCGCAGCCGAAAACCGTGATGAGCCGCGCTTTTTTGAAGGGCAGCAAGTTTTCGATGACTTTTTTCAGGGCGTCTTCCGTGTGAGCGTAGTCCACGAAGACGGCCGGCTCTCCCGCGGCACTGACTTTCTCGAGACGGCCGGGAATCGTCGCGAGATTCGAAAGTCCTGCCTGGACGGCTCTGTTTTCGATACCTAGGGAATGGGCTGCCGCTGCGGCGGCGAGGATGTTGTAGAGATTATATCGCCCGACGAGGGGCGCCTTTGCCGGGAAAGTGCCCCGCGGTGTGCGGATCTGCACGTCGATCCCATCCAGGGAGAAAGAGTATCTCGCCGCCCCGATATCGCACGAGCCCTCCAGTCCGAAGGAGAGGACCTGCGAAGGGGACATCTCCTGCAGGATGCGTCTTCCGAAAGGGTCGTCGCCGTTGATGATCATCCCCGGTCTCCGCCCTTTGCTCTCCCGGCCGAGAACCTCTGTGAAAAAGCGTCTCTTTGCTTGGAAATAGGCTTCCAGCGTCCGGTGATAGTCGAGATGGTCCTGCGAGAGATTCGTGAAGATCCCCGCATCGAACTCGCAGTCATCCACCCTTTTCTGGTCCAGGGCGTGTGAGGAAACCTCCATCACCACGTGGCTGACACCCGCATCGAGCATCTCCCGGAGCATCCCCTGCAGATCGAAGGATTCCGGTGTCGTGTGGGCCGCCTCACGCACCTTCGACCGGTAGCGGTAATTGATCGTCCCGATAACGCCGGGTGAATATCCTGCCTGCCTGAAGATGGACTCCAGCAGGTAGGTGATCGTCGTTTTCCCGTTTGTTCCCGTCACCCCGACCAGGCAAAGGGCTGCCGAGGGGTTCCGGAAAAAATTCTTTCCAATAAGGCCCAGGGCCTGGCGGCTGTCCTTCACCCGGAGGACAGTCACGCCGGCAGGCGCGTCGACCGGCCTCTCGCAGAGGATAGCACGGCTGCCCTGCTTCAATGCCTGCGGGACAAAGTGGTGTCCGTCAAGCTTGAGTCCCGGGATGGCGACGAAGAGCGAATCCATCGTGCACCATCGGGAGTCGTAGCAGACGGAGGAGACCTCTCCCGAAAGGGTACCCTCTGTCTTCAGGAGTTCAACGCCTTGGATCAGTTCCGATAGCTTCAATGCTCTCCTTTAGTTGCCCGTTGTGAAATAAACGGTACAGGCGCGGTTTTTCCTGACCAGGCTCCCCGCCTGAGGATTCTGGCTTACCGCCCAGCCGCTGCCGACGACCTTGAAATCGATCTCGCGCTCCTGGGCCACCTTCAGGGCGTTCTTCAGCGTCATCCCCCTGAAATCGGGCAGGAGGTCTTCCGCCTCCGGGACCGCGTCGTTTGCGGCGGAGACCGCTACGGGCGATGAGGCCAGCTGAATCTTCACGGGCTTCGTGATGTCCTCCTTTTCAATCGTCGGCGCCTCATCGATGCCGCTGTCAAAGCAGCGGATAATCTGCTGGGAGATCTCCTTGAACACCGGGGCTGCGGCTTCGCCGCCCCACTTGAACCGCTGGGGCTCATCGATGGTGACCAGGATGGCCAGCCTCGGACTTCCCGACGGGAAGAATCCCATGAAAGAGGTGCGCACCTTTTCCCGTGAGTAACGCTTTGCCGCAAAGTCAAATTTCTGGGAGGTTCCCGTCTTTCCCGCCACCCCCACGTTCTGAATTCGGGCTTTCTTGCCGGTTCCTCCCTCTTCGCCGACGACGTCGGTCAGGATGGCTGTGAGCCTTTCTGCCGTTTGCGGCGAGATGACCTGACGAACGGCCATGGGAGTGAATTCCTTGACCACCTCGCCCCGCGGATTGACGATTTTCTGTACGATATAGGGTTGCATGAGCATTCCCTGATTGGCAATGGCCGAGAAGGCGCTGATGAGCTGAACGGCCGTCACGGAGATGCCCTGGCCGAAGGCGATGGTGGCTGCATCCACCGTCGTCCAGTTTTCATAGGGCCGAACCAGTCCGCCGGATTCACCCGGGAGGTCGATGCCCGTCTTATGGCCGAATCCAAAATTCTGTATGTATTGATGGAATTTCTGCTTCCCCACTTTCTGGGACACCTTCACGGCGCCGATGTTGCTCGAATACTTGAGAACCTCACGGAACGTGAGGGATCCGTGTTTCTTCAGGTTGGCCTCGTGAATGGTCACATTCGCCACCCGGTAGGCGCCGTTTTCACAGTAGAACCGGTCCGTCTCTTTCACCATACCTTCTTCGAGGGCTGCTGCGGCCAGGAACGGTTTGAAGGTGGAGCCCGGATCGAAGACGTCGGTGATGGCTTTGTTCCGTTTCAGTTCCTTGTCGCCGCGGTGAAAGTTGTTGGGATTAAATGCCGGTTCGTTGGCCATCGCGAGGATCTGCCCTGTCTTGGGGTCCATGACGATCGCCATTCCCCCCCGCGCTCCTGTTTTCTGAATTGCCTCTTTCAGATGGGATTCGACAAGATACTGGATGCGGCTATCGATGGTGAGAATGAGATTGTGGATGACGTCCTTTTTCTCCTCTGCCGGTCCATCGGCAAGGTAGAGCTTCCTGCCTTTGGCGTCTCTTCCCCAGAGGACCTTGTCCGTTTCGCCCTTTAAATAATTTTCATATTTGAGTTCTAACCCTTCGAGGCCGTTGGAGTCAAGCCCCACGGATCCGATGAGCTGTCCCGCAAGCTCCTTGTTGGGGTAGAAGCGCTTGGGCTCCTGCACGAGGTAAACGCCGTCGAGCTCCAGGGCCCGGATCTGGCCGGCCTGGGCGGGCGAAATCATTCTGGCGACCCAGCAGAAGTTTTTCGACTTCGAAATCTGCTGGAGGATTTGTTTCTTTTTCAGATGGAGAACCGTGGAAAGTCTGGATGCCGTTGAATCGGCGTCGCTCACCTTTGAAGGGTCTATGAAGACGGAGTCTACGAGCAGGCTCGCCGCCAGTTTTTCACCGTTTCGATCGAAGATCAGGCCCCTTTCGGGAGGCAGGGGCAGGCTTTTTGTGTGCTGCCTCTCCGCCATGACCTTGTACGTGCTGCCGGACATGATCTGGAGGTGGAAGGCCCGGGTCATGAGGGCGACGAAAAGGGCCACGAAAAACAGCAGGACGGTCAGCAGTCGGAACTTGTACCATTTTTTTGATGCCCCGCTCATTTTATCAGTATGACCTGCTCCCTTTCCGGATAGGACATGTTGAGTTTTTCCCTGGCGATGGCCTCGATGCGTTTCGGTGACTTCAAGGTTGCGATTTCAACCTTCAGCTTCCGGCTCTCTTCCTGGAGACTGTCCCGGATGCTGATCTCCTCCGCCATCTGGTACTTGAGCTGCGTGTTCTTCAGATGGGACCAGACATAGAGAAGAGCGGCGGCCACGAGGACGCAAACGGCGAGGGTGAAACTCGAAACCTTCAATCCCGTCCCCTCCCGGGTGTCCAAGTGTGTCCGGCTCCTGGCCACCTTCACGATAGGCATGTCTCAAATCCTTTCCGCCGTTCTGAGCTTCGCGCTTCTTGATCTCGGGTTTTCCACTATTTCGCCGGGACCGGGGCTCACCGGTCTCTTCGTCAAAACCTTCAACTGCGGCTTTCTTCCGCAACTGCACACGGGAAAGTCGGGAGGGCAAATGCACCCTTTCTCCAGTGAGCGGAAGGCGTTCTTCACGATCCGGTCTTCGAGTGAATGAAAAGAGATGATGGAAAACCGTCCTCCTTTTTTCAGACAGGGGACGCTTCTGAGAATCGCCCCGTGGAGATTCTTGAGTTCTTCATTCACCGCGATCCGCAGGGCCTGGAAGGTCCGTGTGGCCGGATGGATTCTCCCCCGCCTGCCGGCGCCTCCGACGGCCTTCGCGATCAGTGACGCCAGTTCGGACGTTGTTTTAAGGGGCGCGATCTTACGCCTTTCCGCTATGGCCCTTGCAACCTTTGCAGCCCTTATTTCCTCCCCGTATTCACGGATGATCCTCGCGAGTTCTTTCTCCGCAAGGCCGTTGACGAGGTCGGAAGCGCGAACCTTGCGGTCCCGGTCCATCCTCATGTCGAGGGGGGCATCGGAGGAAAAACTAAAACCCCGCTCGATGGTGTCGATCTGATGGGACGATACCCCCAGATCCAGGAGGAGGCCGTCCACTTCCCCGATGTGCAGGCGGGCCAGGATCCGATCCAGATCGGCGAAATTCCCCTTCACGAGGATCTTTCGTTCACCGAAGGCCTGCAGGATCTTTTCAGATTCTGAAAGAGCGTCGTTATCCTGATCAATTCCGACCAGGATGCCGTCGGGAGAGGAGGCTCTCAGGATCGCCAGGGCGTGACCTCCGCCCCCCACCGTGCCGTCCACGTAAAGCCCGCCGGATTTGCAGTGGAGCGATTCAAGGATCTCCCTCACCATGACTGGCTTGTGAAAGGGGGATCCTGCGGTTTTCATCGCCTCATTTCGCCGGCGTGATGAAAAGAAGAGTTTCCCCTTCTTCCCGGCGTCTCCTTGTCATTAAAAGGACGCATCCGGCGGGACTAGATTCCCAGATCGGCCATGTAATCGCTGAAGCTCTCTATGCTGGCGCCGGACTTTACAATCTCCTCCTCGAAGCGTTCCTTGCTCCAGATTTCTATGACCTTCACCATCCCCGCAAGGACAATGTCTTTTTCCAGCTTGGCGTACTCCCGCAGTGCCGGTGGAATAAGGATTCTGCCCTGGCCGTCGAAGGTGCAGTCCACGGCGCCTGACATGAAGAAGCGCTGAAAGGCCCGCACCTCTTTTTTGAGCAGGGATTGCAGGCTGACCTTCTCTTCCAGGATTCTCCATTCGTCATAGGGGAAGACCATCAGGTAGCCATCCCAGTTGGTGATGACCATGCGGTTGTCATACTTCTCCGCGAAGACCTCCCGAAGTTTTGCCGGAAAGATGATCCTTCCTTTATCGTCGATGGTGTGGTAGTATCTTCCCCTGAAAACGGACATGACTAAAATCCTCTGATATCAAGAATATGCAAAAAACACTCCACTATCATCCACTTTCCTCCACTTGGCCGGAATATAGAGTCGGCCACCCGTAATGTCAAGGAAAATTTTAGCTTTTCAGGGTTTTCTCTTCCGGAGCTGGTACTTCTGGACGGCCTCGCTGTGTTTGCTCAAATGGTCGGAGAAATGGTGGGAGCCGTCATTTTTTGACACAAAATAGAGATAGGTGACGTCGGTGGGCTGGAGGGCGGCCTGCAGGGCATCCATGCCGGGGCTGGCGATGGGTCCCGGTGGGAGCCCCGCGAAGCGGTAGGTATTATAGGGTGTCTTTTTCAGAAGATCTTTCTTCCGCAGGTTTCCATTAAAGTCGGGCAGCCCGTAGATCACGGTAGGATCGCTCTGAAGCGGCATCCGCCGCTTGAGGCGATTGTGGAAAACGGCCGAGATGAGCGGCATCTCTTCCTTGCGACCGGTTTCCTTTTCGATGATGGAGGCGAGGGTGACAAATTGATCGACCGTCAAGCCCAGGTCCGCTGACCGCTTCTTCATGGAGGGTGTGACGTGGTGCCAGAATTGATTCACCATGGTCCTGATGATGGTTCGCGTATCCATGGAGCGGTCCAGAAGATAGGTCTCCGGGAAGAGATATCCCTCCAGACCTCGCCCCTCGATGCCCAGCGTCGACAGGAATTCCCTGTCCCTGCTGAGACGCAGGAACTCTTTTTCGTCTACGAGCTTTGAAGCCACAAGCCGGTCAAGTATCTCTCGGGCCGTGAAACCCTCGGGCACCGTGATGCGATAGCCCTTGATCTCTCCGCGAATGAGCTTACCCAGAATGTCCGAAGGGGACATCCGGCCTGAAAACTCGTATTCCCCCGCCCGGACCTGCCTCGTGCCGTTTCTCATCAAGGCAAAAAGATGAAAAAGTTCCCGCTGCCGCAAAAGACCTTCGGCCTCCAGGACGTCCA
>JAPLJU010000164.1 GCA_026388445.1 Deltaproteobacteria bacterium | reverse complement strand
GAGTTCGACGGGAGAAGGCGGAAGCGTGTCCTCGTGAAGATCATCGGTGAGTAGATGAATCCGAGGTTTGTAAAATGCCGCCGGGTTTCCTTGACAAAGCATGCCGCCGGAGGTAATAATCGCCATATTTTTTACGGGTTTATTGGTTCTTAAGAATCACTGGGTGAAACCTTATCAAAGACATCCTAACAAGCCGGGTCAGGGAAAGCGATATTTGATCCCATTAGTAAACGGCCTCCCGCCCGGCATTTGCTTTATCTGATGCGGATCGGGCTCGTCCATACTGTCGGCTCTCCCTGCCGGTGCGCCGAGGCCATTGCCGAAGGTCTCCGGGCTCTCGGCCATGACGCTGTTTTCGCTGACTCCGAAGAGATTGAACTGAGGGCCTTCGAACTGGCCTCGCAGACAGATCTCGTCATCGATCACACGGACACCTTCAGGGGCAGGGGGCTCTATCGTCCCCTGATCCGCCTGCTTCTCGAAGCGCAGGGGGCGAGAATTGTAGGCTCGGGATCGTCGGCCCTGGCGCTTGCCGACAACAAAGCGGCGACGAAGGGGAGGTTTGCCGAGACCGGCATCCCCACGCCTCCCGGGATTGTCATGAGCGCAAAGGGTGAGGAACTGCCGAAATGGCTCGTGCCCCCCTATGTGCTCAAACCCGCTTACGAGCACATGAGCCGAGGCCTTCACCTGGCGCAGACGCAGGAAGAAGCCCGTTCAAAACTGGCGGGCATTTTTGAGAGGTTCAGGCAGCCCATCATCGTGGAGACATTCATCCCGGGGCGTGAGATTGCCGTGTCAGTTCTCGAGGGGCCCGACGGGCCCGAAGTCCTTCCGCCGCTGGAGTGGCTCATCGGGGGGCGGGGGATATTCACGCAGGCCTACAAGATGACGGAACCCGGGCCGGAAAGGGAGGACGCCGTGCAGGCGGAGCTCACGGAGAGGGAACTCTCCGAGCTTCGTGATCTTGCATGCCGGGCTTTTCAGGCCCTCGGGCTCAGAGACTATGCCCGTTTCGACCTCCGGCTTTCTCCGGGCGGATCTTTCTTCTTTCTGGAGGCCAACGCAACACCAAGTCTGGAGCCCCTTGAAGCACTTTCCCTTTCGGCGCGCTGGTCAGGCCTAAGTTACACCGCCCTGGTTGAGAGGATCCTCTCGTCGGCGCTTCGGCGTTATGGAGTGGCGCGTGCGGTCAAAGATCAAGGGATCCGCGTTGATCTCCCCACCGGTGCCGTATATTTAGAAGTCCCTCCGGGCGTTCATCAACCGCCGGCATCGACCATTTTCCTAGCAGGGCTTCTCGATGTCAGAAAAGGGGAAACCGTTCTGGAACTGGGCTGCGGTTCGGGAATTCTGTCAATCGCGGCGGCAAAACTAGGCGCGAGGCGCGTCGTCGCCACGGATGTCAATCCAGAAGCACTTTCCGCGACCTTTCGTAATGCGCAGGCGAACGGTGCCGGGGACCTTGTTGAGGTACGCCCGGGGTCCTGGTACGAAGCCCTCGAAGGTGGCGAGCCTTTCGATGTGATCATCGCGACACCGCCGCAGACTCCCGGTCCAACCCCTTTCGGGCCGCGTTACGGGGGCGCCGACGGGACGAAGCATCTTTTAGACATCCTGGAAGGTGCACCGGGGTTCCTGGAGCCGGCGCGGGGGAGACTGTGGATGCTTGCCATAACGCTCGCCAACCCGCCGCTTTTGTGGCAGGCCCTCCGGGAAAAGTTCCGGGATGTTTCTCTGGTCAGGGAGACGGAACGGATTTTTGAAGCCGCAGAGTACGAGGCCGTCGAAAAAGGGCTCTTTGATTACCTGCTCAAACTTCGATCGGAAAAACGATCCGAGTTTTCCGACGCGGGCGATGGGAGATTTGTTTTCCGCAACCAGGTTATCCGGGCCTCGGGAGTCCGGTCATGAAGAGGAGTCTTGTCATCAACGCTGACGATCTCGGTGCCGACGAGGCTCGAAACGAAGGCATCTTCGAGGCGATCGACGCGGGGGTGGTGACGAGCGCAAGCCTGCTTGCGAACGGGCCGGCCCTGGAGGATGCGCTTGCGCGGATGAGGGCGTTGAAAAATAGAAAAGTCTCCTTCGGTTTCCATCTGAATCTGTCCCAGGGAACCCCCGTGTCAGAAGGTCATCGGCTCCTCGTCGGGTCGGACGGAAATTTGGCGGGTAACTTCGCGATTCAGTTGTCGAACTTCATCACATGGACGGTCACCAGCATGTTCATGTCTTCCCGGCCGTTATTTCAGTGGCCGTGCGGCTCGCGGAGCGCCACGGGATCCGGTGGATGAGACTGCCCGATGAACCGGCGCCTCCCTCGGCCGGGCGCCTGAAGAATGACAACGGCGTCCTTTTCGCGGAGGCGGAAATGTTCAGCGGGCTCGCTGCGCAAGCCCGCGTGCATTTAGACAAAGCTCGTGTTAAGAAAACGGACGCCTTCAGGGGTCTTTATCTGAAGGGGAGGCTGTCGGTTGAGTTCCTGGGGGAAGTCCTGGAAAACCTCCCCGGCGGATTGACAGAGCTGATGGTCCATCCCGGCAGAGCGGCATCAGGCGACGAAGGTCCCTTTTCTTATTTTTCGACAGCGGAGAGATTAAGTGAATTGAGAGCCTTGATGGACGAACGTTTCAGGTCTGCGCTGGCCCGCTGCGGCGTGAGCCTAGTGTCCTTTCTGGAGGTCTGAGTAGAGACGGGATTATGCGAGTTCTTATTCTGACACCAACAGCCCTTCCCAGCGTGACGGGCAACGCGATCACTGCGGAGCGATGGCGCCGCTTGCTTGTCTCGAAAGGGCTTTATGTGAAGGTCCTGCCGGTTGGACAGATCAGCGCGTCCTCATTACGCGAGGAAATAGATCGTTTCAGGCCGGACCTCCTTCACAGCCATCACGCCCTCCATTCCGGCAGACTCCTTCTCGATCCGGAGGTGAGCGGGAGATACGGGAGTATTCCAGTCGTCGTTTCGCCGGCCGGGACGGATATCAATGGCGATCTGGAGGATCAGGAGAAAAGGGAGATCGTTTTCGGGATCTGTCACTATTCCCGTGCCATTATCGCGCAGGGTCGAGGGATTCGGGAAAGGATGGAAAGGCTTCTGCCGGGGCTTGGCGGGAAAGTGGTTCACGTCCCGAAATCCGTCATGTGGTTCGGAGAGAGCGTCTTTGACCTGAGATCTGCCTGCGGCTGGTCACGTGAAGATTTCGTTTTCTTCATGCCCGCGGGGATACGCTCAGTGAAAGGGAACCTCGAGTGTCTCAGGGCGCTCGAGGCCCTCCACAGCGTGAGACCGAAGACCCGCGCGGTGTTCGCGGGACCGGTTCTCGATGTTGACTACGCCCGCCGTTTCGAGGAGGAGATCAAGAGGCTCAGGGCTTTTGCGTGCTGGATACAGGAGATCCCGCCGGAAGCCATGCGCTCCGCGTACGGCGGGGCCGATGTCGTTTTGAATGCTTCCCGCGCCGAAGGCCTCTCGAACGTCCTCCTCGAGGCCATCGCCTCCGGGAGGCCGGTTCTCGCATCCGACATCCCGGGGAACCGCTGGATGATCCTTGGAGATAACGGCGGGCCCTGCGGCTGCCTCTTCGAACCGGGTAATACCGGTGATTTCGTGAGGCAGGCCCTGAGACTCATCGATGATGGGCAGCTCAGAGAAAGACTGGTGAAGGCGGGCTTGGCGATGGCAGGTAAGTGGCCTGACCCCAGGACGGAAGCGGATCGATTAATCGAGACCTATAGAAAGGCCGTGGGCCTTTCGTAAAGGTGGTATGTCAAATGACCCGCCCCGTCCATTGCGGAGCGAGTTCCGAGGAGGGGAGCAGATGAAGGAGCTGTTTTACCCGGGGAGCGTCATGGTGGTGGGTGTATCCCCCGCAGCGGCGAACCTGGGAAGAAACATCGTTTTCAACCTGGAGCGGTTTGGCTTCCGCGGCCCGATCTATGCCGTCGGCCGGGAAGGGGGTGAACTGAACGGCCGGAAGATCTACCGCCGGATTGAGGACATTGAAGGTTCGCCCGAGGTTGCCGTTTTCCTGATCCCGGCCCGTTATGTTCCCGAGGCCCTGGATGCCTGCGGACGGAAGGGTGTGCGGTACGGTGTGATCCAGTCGGGGGGGTTCAGTGAATTCTCCGATGACAATCGAAACCTCGAAAGGGAGGTTCTGGATGTCGCCCGCCGCTGGGGTATCCGTTTTGTCGGCCCGAACTGCATCAGCATCCTCAACCTTGATAACGGGCTCGCCCTGCCCTTTGTCCCCCTGCAGCCGGATGACATGAAGAAAGGGTCCCTGTCTATCGCCGCGCAGAGCGGCGGCATCGTTGTCGAGGCCCTGCGGCTTCTCACCCTCGAGAACATCGGTTTCAACAAGCTCATCAGCATGGGGAACAAGCTCGATCTCAACGAGAACGATTACCTGGAATACCTGATATTTGACCCGGGGACGAGGATCATCGGGCTGTACCTGGAAAATGTTTCCGATGGGAGGCGGCTCATGGATCTGGCGGCCGGAACGGACAAGCCCATCGTTGTCCTCAAGGCAAATACCAACCCCATCAGCCATCATGCCGCAAAGTTTCACACGGCGGCGCTCGCCGGTGATGATGAGGTCGTGGAGGCGGCGCTGAACCAGGCAGGGCTTCACCGCGTCAGGAACATGCACGAGATGATGGACTGTTTCAAGGCCTTTTCTCTCCCTCCGATGAAGGGCCCCCGTCTTGCTATTCTCTCCCGTTCAGGCGGCGCGGCCGTTGTGTCCACTGATGCCGCTCACCGTTACGGTCTTGAACTGGCCCGGTTCTCCAGCGGCTTTTTCGATATGGCCAGGAAAAAACTCCGTGCCGGCGTCATCCGGATGACCAATCCCCTCGACATGGGGGACATCTTCGATATTGATTTCTATAACGTGATCGTGGAAGAGGCCCTGAAGGAAAAGGAGGTCGATGCCGTTGTCCTCTGCCATTCCTATATTACACCGAACGAGATCGAGCCCACAAAGAAACTCTTTCGCTCGGCAGGCGATCTCTCCCTGCGGTATGGGAAACCCGTTGTGATCGTCTCCAATGCCGACAAGACCGACGTCTGGGATGCCGTCAAGCAATACAGTGCATTTCCCCTCTTTATCGACTCGAGCTTTGCTCTGAAGGCCTTGTCGAGAGCCCTGAGGCATCACCGTTTTCAATCGGCGAAGGCATCCCGAAAGATCGTGAAGAAGGGTCCGAATCGGGGACAGGAGGTTTCGGTTGCCGCCACAAGGCTCCTGGAGTCCTCCCGGGTCTTTCAACTTCTCTCGCATTATGAGGTGACCGTTGCCCCCTGTGCCGTTGTGAAAACCCTTGATGAAGGGCTGAATGCGGCCGGCAAAATCGGATATCCCGTCGCGCTCAAGGTCTCCTCACCGGCTATTCTTCACAAGACGGAGGCAAAGGCGATCCGCCTGAACATCGGCGATCCGCAGCAATTCCGGGAGGCCTTTCAGAGCATGAAGGGGGATGAATTCCTGATCCAGAAGATGATCCCTCAGGGCACGGAGGTAATCATCGGGGGGAGAAGGGATCAGGAGTTCGGCCCCGTCATCCTTTTTGGTCTCGGCGGTGTCTTCGTGGAGGTGCTCAAGGATGCGACCATACGGGTTGTTCCCATCGGGGAGACAGAGGCCCGGGAGATGATCGATGAAATCAAGGGGGTTCCGATTCTGAAGGGATTTCGCGGGCAAGCCCCATCCGACATCGACGCCCTCGTCCGCTGCCTCTGTCGGGTCTCAGCGCTTCTTGACGATCACCCGGAGATTATCAACATCGACATGAATCCCCTGATGGTCTTCGCAGAGGGTCAGGGTTGTGTGGCCGTGGATGCGAAGATAGAGTCGGGGTCTTTGACTTGAGGGCAGGAACGGCGGCTTAAAAGGGAAGGCATAAATGAGGGGAGAAAACCGTAAAATCCTTTGTTTTTCACTGCTTCTGTGCATCTTTCTTGCAAGCTGTGCACCATCAGGGGCACCGCCCGAGGCCGGACCCGATGACACCCTTTGCAGCTATCTCGATGCCGTCCTCCAAGGCCGGTTCGAGGACGCCTATGCATACCTTTCATCCAGTGACAGGGCCGCTCGGAGCCTCGCGGATTACCTGGCGGTAAGATCGGAAGAGGGGTCTTTTGTGGCACGGCTCCTGACGAGAAAGGCCTCGTACCGAATCAAGCAGGTCGTCGTCACGGGGGACCGGGCCCGTTGCGATACGGAAGTGACGATCCCCGATTTCAAAAAGGTCTTCAGGGAAATCGACGGGGAGTCTTTGACGGGCGAATTTACCGAAAGCAACATGGAAAACCTCTCGCTCGTGAGACGAAAGATCGGTCATGTCGAGGCGAAGTACAGACGGGAGGGCGTGCCCATGAAAACGGTCGTCGAATCTTTCTGGCTTGTGAAGGAAAAAGACGGCTGGCGGGTATCGCTCAGCGGTGAGAAAAGCGTGAGCGGAAGCCGGGCAAGGTCATCCATTTAGAAGGTTGACCGGCAGGGGCTAACACCCTCAGCCACCGCTCCCGTTCCGGAGGAAAAACATATCGAGACCGTTTTTTACAGGGAGCTTCTTCTTTTCCTGGCCGGTGTGGCTCTCTTTCTTTTCGGGATGCTCCGGCTGAGTGAAGAGGTTCAGCGCTATTTCAGCGGGACCCGCCTGAGGGATTATTTCAAGTTCGCCGTGGAGAGGCCTTTCTTCGGTCTTCTGACCGGGGTTGCCGCCACGGTGCTTTTCCAGAGCAGCACGGCCACATCCGTACTCGTCGTCGGCATGGTCAGTGCCGGACTCATGAGTTTCTACCGGTCACTCGGCATTATTCTCGGCGCCGACATCGGCACGACCGTCACCGTCCAGCTGGTCGTCTGGAAGATCACGGACATCTCCCCTGTCTTCATCATCATCGGCGGGATGCTCTGGTTTTCAGCAAAGGAAAAATGGAAGGCCGTCGGTGAGGGTATTTTTTACTTCGGCCTCATCTTTTTCGGGCTGAGCATTGTTTCCGATGCCGCGGCGCCTCTCAGGGATCACCCGGCCATCGCCGCACTCTTCAGGCAGAGCCAGAATCCCCTCCTGGGCATTCTGGCCGGTCTGGTCTTCGCTTCCGTCATCCATTCCTCAGCCATTCCGATCAGTATCCTGGTGATCCTGGCACAGCAGAATCTCATGACACTCGAAAACGCGCTGCCCATCGTTTTCGGGGCAAATATCGGCACAGCCGTCACCGCGCTGATTGCGGGCTTCGTAGCGAATGTCAACGGGAAAAGAAGCGCCCTCTCGCATTTTCTCTTCAAATTTTTCGGTACGGTGATCTGCCTCAGCATCTTTCCGCTTTTCGTTTCGCTTGTCGAATACCTGTCATCAACCGTGGCGCAACAGATCGCCCTGGGTCACCTCCTTTTCAATGTCGTTATCGTCGCCGTTTTCATCTTTCTGCTGAAGCCGTTCTCCTACCTGATCGAGCGCATCATCCCGGGTAAAGCGGAGCAACTCCCCATCTGGCCTGAATTTCTAGACGAACGTTGCCTGGCGGAGTCGGAAAAGGCCCTCGAATGCGTGAGGCGGGAGATGCACAGAGATCTCGTGATCGTGTCAAGCATGTTCGCGCACGGGATCCGGCTTCTGAAGGATTTCCGGGAGGGGGCGAGAAAAGACATCGTGTACGTCGAGCTCGTGGTCGATAACATCAGAAGAGAAATTTCGGACTACCTCTGCAAGGTGTCCCAAAACGATCTGTCGCCGGGTCTTGCCCGAAAGTTCTTCGATTACTCCGGAATGGCCGACGACATCGAAAGAAGCGCCAATCACGTCATGGTCATCGCCAATCTCGCACGGCAGAAGCACCATAGCCGCGCCGAGTTCACCCACTGGGCCTCCGCGGAGCTCGATGAGATCTACGAGCTCGTTACGGCGAACCTCGAGGATGTTACCGCCCTGCTGATCGCCCATGATCCGCAAAGGGTGTCGAAGATCCTGGAGCGGGAAGACCGGGTCGATTTTCTGGTCAAGGAGGCGAGAAATAAGCACCTCGAGCGTTTCCACAAGGGGATCTGCCAGGCCGAAGCGGGCCCGATCTTCGTGGAGATTCTAATCCACATCGAGCGGATCTGCGACCACTGTGTGAACATCGCCGAGTATGTCCAGGAAATCAATGAATAGCCCATTAAACCACGGGTATCGGGTACCGGGTTCAGGGCAATGGCCAAAGGACTGCCCCAATTTTGAATTATGAGTTTTGAGTTATGAGTTGATCTGGTCTGTCCGGTCTATCAAGTCTATCCAGTCCATTCAATCTGTGTAGATCTATGGCACAACGTGCCAGGCCAAAGGCTAATGGCCTCGGGCCGCCGGCCCGATCTCACAACTCACCACTCATCACTCACCACTGTCTTTTTTGCTCGCCACTCGCCATTGTTCCACCTCCTTGGAACAAGACAAATCCCTTGACAACGATTCCTGCCGCCTTTTATAGGTAATTTCTCCGATTGGATCAGGAAAATCCGTGGGGTGCCCGGGTCGTTTGCCTGTGTCTCGAGCGTTCAGGCATAGGTCGATCGTTCGTTCTGGGCGGAATACCGGGAAGGGTTTCAGACTTGAAGGTTCGGGAAAAGAAGCCGGGAAAAAAGACGTCCGCCCGCAAGGCGGTGCAGAAGAAAAAGGTTGTCCGGAAACCGAAGGATCTCCCCGTGAAAAAAAAGAGGGTCCGGGTTCCTGAGACGGGGACCCTCAGTCTGAACGGTGAGGGGCTCTACGCAAGTCTCTTCGAAAACAACCATGCCATCATGCTTCTCATCGATCCGAGGGACGGGAAAATCGTCGATGCCAACCCCGCGGCCTGTTCCTATTACGGGTATAAGAAGGCGGAGATCCTCAAGAAGAAGATTACCGACATCAACACCCTCACCGAAAAGCAGGTTTTCAAAGAGATGGGCCTTGCGAAGACCGAACGGCGAGACTACTTTTTATTCCGTCACCGCCTGGCCTTCGGGGAGATCCGTGATGTGGAGGTATACAGCGGTCCCGTGACGGTCAGGGGGCGCGGGCTCCTCTATTCCATAGTTCACGACATCACGATGCGGAAACGAACGGAAGAGGCGCTGCTGGAAAGCGAGGAGAAATTCAGGGCCCTGGCAGACCATGTCCCTGTCGGCATCATCATTCAACGGGCGGGGATTCTCCAGTACGTCGGCCGCGAAGCGGCACGACTCATGGGCTACGAAGACCCCGACGAGGCGATCGGGCGTTCGATCCTCGAGTTTATCCCCGAGGAAGACCGGCCCTGGATTGCCGATATCACCCGGCGCCGCATCGCCGGCGATTCGGTGCCCGCGCAGTACGAAGCCCGCCTGCTCAAAAGGGACGGGTCGATCATCGAGGCGCTCATTTTCGCCATGCTCATCGAGTCCGGCGGGGAACAGGCCACGCTGGCGGCTTTTGTCGATATCACGGAGCGCAAGAAGGCAAGCGAGGCATTGCTGCAGAGCGAACGAAGGCTTCAGAGTCTCTTCCGCGCGGCGCCCATCGGTATCGGGCTCGTGCACAACCGTATGATCGACTGGACGAATGAAGACCTGCGACAGATAACGGGCTACCCGGCGGAAGAACTCACGGGCAGGAGCGCGAGGGTCCTCTATCCCGATGATGCGGAATTTGAGCGTGTGGGTTTTGTGAAGTACGCCGAAATCCGGAGGCGGGGGGTGGGTGCCATCGAGACGCACTGGCAGCGGAGGGATGGAAAGATCATCGATGTTTACCTGAGTTCAGCCCTGGTGGACCCGGAAGACGAATCGGCCGGCGTGGTATTCACCGCCATCGATATCACGGCCCGCAAGCAGGCTGAAGCGTATCTCCAGAGGGCACAGGCCGAATTGGAGAAGCGCGTGGAGGAGCGGACGAATGAACTTTTGCTGAAGAACCTTCAGCTGGAACAGGAGATCAAGGAGCGGAGAAAAGCGGAGGAGGCGCTCCGGCAGATGACGGAGCAGCTCTCCATGCTCCTCGAGTCGCTCCCCATCATACCTTACTCCTGCGAGAGCTGCGGGGGCGTGAAGATCACCTACGTGGGTGGGACCATAAAAAATATCACCGGGTATCCCCCCGAGCCATTTACGGAGGACCCTTCATTTTATCTCGATCACCTGCATCCCGATGACCGTAAGCAGTTCCTGGAAAATCTCGATAGCGATCGGCAGAAGGGCAGGGGCAGGTACGAGTACCGGTTCCGCATTGCCGACGGCACCTATCGCTGGTTTGCCGACACCTGGCATTGCATCGAGAGTGCTGGTGACGTGAATGACTATATTGCCGGCGTGTGGCAGGACATCACGGAAGAAAAGAGGCTGAGGCAGGAGGCGGAGGTCCGGTTGCAGCAGGTGATACAGGGCAGCAAGATGGCAGCCCTCGGTGAGGTCGTGGCGGGTGTGGTTCACGAGATCAACAACCCCAACAGCTTCATTTCCTACAATGTCCCCCTTCTGGAAAAGATCTGGACACTCTGCGAGCCCGTCCTCGCCGAGTACGCGTCCACCCACCCCGGCTGGGAGGCGCAGGGCGTGCGTTTTGAGGAGATCCGTCAGGACATGACAGAGATTATCGAGGCCTTCCGGATCGGTTCGGACCGCATCAACAAGGTTATTTTGAACCTGAAGGATTTTTCCAGGGCGGATGATGGGATCGAGATGAGATCTGTGCGGGTGAACGACGTGATCCGGAGGACACTCATGATCGTGGGCGGACAAATTCGCCGGACCGTTTCGAGGATGGATCTCAGGTTTGATGACGACCTCCCGGTCATCCGCGGACATTTTCAGAAGCTGGAGCAGGTCTTCGCCAACCTTCTGATCAACGCCTATCAGGCCGTGAAACAGGGAACGCCGGGCATGATCGCCATCACCACCCGCTATTTAGACAGGCTGAAATGCGTCGCGATTGCCATAGAAGACAACGGCTCGGGTATAGAGCCGCAGGTTGTGGGTCGTCTTTTTGACCCCTTTTTCACGACCAGGAGGGATGAGGGAGGCACGGGGCTGGGACTGTCCGTTTCGTACGGTCTCGTCCGTGAACACGGTGGTGTCATCGGTGTTCTCTCCCGCCCCGGTGTGGGGAGCCGGTTCACGGTATTTCTGCCATCGAGCCGGGAGGCACAACCTGTCCTTTACCCTTCCATCCTCTGCCTGAATGATGATATAGAGCTCCTGGAAGATCTGCGCGCGAACCTCACCGGCGTGGAGGCCCCTTTCTTCGGGTTGAGGCCTGCTTCGCCGGAAATGATTGCTTACATCGATGAGCATCCCGAAGTGGATATCGTTCTCTATGACAGGGCTGCTTTCGCCGATATCGCGGGTGAAATCAAAGAGAGATTTCCGCTGCTGACACTGATCGGCTGCGGCGGAGAGGCGGGCGGTCCGGCGGATTATTTTCTGGCGAAACCTTTCGAGATCCAGGCGTTTTTGGAAATCATTGATCAGACGGGCAGGCAGAGATTATGAACATCCTTGTCGTGGATGATGAAGAGGTCTATTTGACCTCGATGAAGCGTCTCCTTCGCTGGCACGGCATGAAAGATGTCGATACCTGCGCGAACGGGCAGGAGGCGATTCGAAGGATCAAGGAGAAAGATTACGACATCGTTCTGCTTGATCTTTTGATGCCGGGCGTGGATGGGCTGAAGGTTCTGGAGGAAACAAAGCCCTTCAAGCCTCATACGGAGTTCATCATCGTCACGGCCGTGGACGCTGTCTCCCAGGTGGTGAAAGCCATCCGGATGGGTGCCTATGACTACCTGATCAAGCCGGTGGACAATGAGCACCTGGTCCTATCCATCGAGCGGGCCTACGAGAGACGGGGACTCATCGCGGGCCTGAATCTTTCCCGATATGAGAAGGACGGGGAAATACCCGGGGCCTTCGGGGAGATCATCACCCAGTGCCCGCGGATGAAAGCCTTGCTTTCCTATGCCCAGGTGATGGCCCGGAGCGGCAACCCCATCCTGGTCACGGGAGCGTCAGGGACCGGCAAGGAGCTTCTGGCCCGCGGCCTCCACCGGGCGGGCCCTTCGCCGGGAGGTCCATTTGTGCCGGTCAACATCTCGTCCATCCCCGAGACGCTCTTCGAAAGCCAGTTTTTCGGGCACATCAAGGGGGCCTTCACGGGTGCCACACGGGACTATCAGGGTTACTTCGAGCAGGCAAATGGCGGGACGCTCTTTCTTGATGAGATCGGAGAGTTTCCCCACCAGCTTCAGGCCAAGCTGCTCCGTGTCCTCGAGGAGAAAACCTTCAGCCGCATTGGTGAGACCAAACCCATACGCGTTGACGTTCGGATCGTGTCAGCAACCAACATGGATCTGGACAAGGCCTGTCAGGAGGGAAGGTTCAGGCTTGACCTGATCTACAGAGTGAGATCTGCGGTCATCCACCTGCCTCCCCTTCGCGAGAGGGAAGGAGACATCTCGCTTCTTGCTGCTCATTTTCTAAAGCAGTCCGCCGCCCGTTATGGCAAGGACGTCCGGGGGTTCAGTCCCGAGGCGATGGATATTCTCCTTCGGAAGGACTATCCCGGAAACATCCGACAGCTTTCGCAGATCGTTGAGAACGCCGTTCTCCTGGCTGACTCCACCACCATCGCGCCCCGGCAACTCGGCGAGGAGGTGCCCCCGCCTTCCCTCGTCGCGCGGAGTCTCGTGAGTTTGAAAGAAAATTACGAGATGCAGGTGGTTTTCGTTTTCAATCATTTCAGGGGCGACCGGAAGCAGACGGCGCAGGTCTTGGGGATCACCGTGAGACAGCTCCAGAGAAAACTCGCGGAGATGAAAAAGAGTGCCCGCTGGAAAAACCTTATCGGTGACTTTTAAGTCATTTTTTCATGACATAAATGTCATTGCTTTTTTTTTCCTTATTTTTTAAATAGTTACAATTCTTAATCAACCGTGCCCTTCGTGCCCTGTGAAGGGGCTTGTGACATCATGGTGTGCCCTCATGATCCGCCAGGGTGGAAGATATGACAAAATGTATTGTAATAACAAATGGTTATATGCTCCTCCGTTCTCAAATGCCTATGGCATGTCCCTTGCTCTTTGAATTTATACTGGAGATATACAATTTCAGTTATTTCGCAGGATTTGAGCTCAAAAACGAAGTGACGTGGTCGACCGCGGCATGGTTTCAGGGAAGAAAGGCCCTCATGCATGTGAGGGAAATCGAAGGGGAGAGGGAGAAGCCGCATACTTCAAGGCAAACGAGAGGGCCGTTTCGAGATTTTCACGGCGCTGATCATCAGATGATGAAGCGGGCAGGATCCTCATGGTGTTGATTTCCTTTTTACTGATCTTTTTCAGTGAACCATCCCCGGCGGATGAAGGCGGGGGGCTCACGGTCGAAAAGGAGAATGATCTTTTTCTCCATATCCTGAGCTATGTTTTTGCCGTCGTCATCGCGGCCTGGCGTTTCTACGCCCGCCTCCGGTGGATAATTGCAAGGACGTGGGTTTCCCGGATCATGCTGTGGGGGCAGGGGGAAAACGGCCGGCATCTCGCCGATGGGAAAACGGTTATTTTCGAATTCGACCTGGAAGGACGCCTGACCTACGCCTCGCCCTCAACGGAATGCATGACCGGTCAGAAACCGGCGGAGATACTCGGGCACTTTTTCAACTCGTTTCTGCCGGACCCGGAGGTTCCCAGGGCGATTCAGGCCTTCATCACGGTGATGATGGGTCGGCGTATCAGGGATATGGGGCTTGAAATGCTGACGAGTGATGGATTTTCCGCTCCCGTGTCTGCCCACTTTCTGCCCCTTTTCAAGGACAGGGAGGTCGTTGGTGTACGCGGCTTCTTCAGGGATCTGCGGCGGTCGGAGGAGCTCGAAAAGGGTTACGAGGTTCTGGCGAAGAGCTCACAGACCGGCGTTTACATCATCCAGAGCGGTAAATTGACACTCGTGAATCCCCAGTTCCAGAGATGCACGGGATACACGGAAAAGGATCTCATCAATACCGATCCGATCAGCCTCGTCCATCCCGAAGACCGGGAGATGGTCAGTCGCAGGGCGGTCATGATGTTGAAAGGCGAGCGGACGGAGCCTTACGAGTTCAGGTTGCTGACCCGGGATGGAAGAATCGAACGCGTCAGAGAAATCGTGACTTCGGTGTGGTACCGGGGACAGCGGGCTGTTCTCGGGAATTATATTATCGCGGATCCGCAGTGTCAGGAGCGGGGGGAGCATTCTGGTCTGAGCCCCGTTTAGGGAAGCTGAAAGGTTTATCAAGACCCGGGATGAATCTTGACCATCTGCGGATCGGACATTCGTTCGGCAGGACGAAGTCGTCGGACAGTATTTTTCCCAGCACTATTTTCTGATCCCCCGATGTTTCTGAGGCGCTGTTTTTCTCTGCGGGCGACATCCAAACGATGCAGCCATTGCTTCTGAATTCCTGATATGATCCTTTTGCATTTATCCGATCTTCTGTCGGGAGGGATCCCGTCGCATAAACGGATTATGAATGGACCCTCGAATTTCTCGTTGCAGGGGAGTCTGAAGAGATGCGAGTGCTCATGCTGGGCTGGGAGTTTCCGCCCCACATCAGCGGTGGACTGGGGACGGCTTGTTTCGGAATGACGAAAGCGCTCGTCAGCCGCGATGTGGAAGTGATTTTTGTTCTGCCCCGGTTTCGGGGGGTGCAGGGGGAAAGCCACG
>JAPLJU010000137.1 GCA_026388445.1 Deltaproteobacteria bacterium | reverse complement strand
GCCATGCCGCCGGCGAAGGAAGAAAGGGCACTTTTCGGGGCCGCCATGAAGGACGAAGTGCGGGCCCCGGCCGTTGCGGCGAAGGTCAAGGCTGCGGCCCCGGAAAGACCGGGGTATGTCATTTCTCTTTACGTCAGAGATCCCGCGGCAGCCATGAGCGACGTCGAAAGGATGCTGGTCAAATCCGGTGCGCGAAAGGTCACACGGGAGTTCCGGGATGGAAGGGGAATCGTCACGGCCGAAATCGAAACTGAAAAAAAGAAGGAATTTTTTGAGAAGTTGAAATCCCTGGGTGAGGTCAGGGAAACAGGTGAAGCCCCGGAACCTCCGGCGGGGCCGGTCGCCATTAAAATAGAAATCCTTGCGGGGCCTTAAGGTCGCCGGAATCATTTCGGGAACTTTTTTGGACCCTCCTCTGTCTAAAGAGACAAAGAACAAGACAGAGGAGGTTTTTTATGAAATCCATTCCACGAATTCTGGCGGTTATTCTTCTGGCACTGCCCATCCTCTGGGGTGCCAAGGCCTCCGTTCAGCCGGAGGTGTCCGGTGATCGAACCCTTTCCCCTTATTTCTTCGTCAAGAGTGACGACCCCGGCGTTGACCAGCTTCCCCTCAAGTCCACGACGGCATCCGTCAACATCTCGGGGGTCATCGCCGATGTCCGGGTCACGCAGGTCTACAAAAACGAGGGCAAGAGGCCCATCGAGGCCATCTACGTATTTCCCGCTTCGACACGGGCGGCCGTGTACGGGATGAAGATGACCATCGGTGAGAGAGTCATTGAGGCGAAGATCGCAAAGCGCGATGATGCGCGCCGGGAGTACGAGAGGGCGAGAGAGGAAGGCAAAAGCGCCTCGCTTCTTGAACAGCAGCGTCCCAACGTGTTCCAGATGAACGTGGCGAATATCATGCCCGGTGACGAGATAAAGGTCGTTCTGAAATACACGGAACTCCTGGTGCCCACGGAACGCGTTTATGAATTCATGTACCCCCCCGTGGTCGGCCCCCGCTACTCCAACCAGGCGGCGGAGTCGGCCCCTCCTTCGGAGCGCTGGGTCCAGAACCCCTACCTGCACGAAGGGGAACTCACCCCTTACAAATTTGACATCGCCGTCAGCATCAGCGCGGGGATGCCCATCAAGGACCTCACCTGTTCATCCCACAAGGTACAGGCCAGCTACAACGGTCCAACGTCGGCCGTGGTCCATCTGGACGGTTCGGAGCAATCCGGCGGCAACCGGGACTACATACTGCGGTACCGACTGGGCGGCGACAAGATCCAGTCGGGACTTTTACTCTACGAGGGTGAAAAGGAAAAATTTTTCCTCCTCATGATGGAGCCGCCCAGTCGTGTGAAGGCGGAGAACATCCCCGGCCGTGAATACATCTTCATCGTCGACGTCTCGGGCTCGATGCACGGCTTCCCTCTGGAGATTTCGAAGAAGCTCCTGAAAGACCTCATCGGTAATCTGCGCCAGACGGACCGTTTCAATGTTCTTCTATTCTCGGGTGGCTCCTCGGTCATGTCCGGGGAATCCCTGCCGGCCACCCCCGGGAACATCCAGCAGGCGATTCATCTCATCGAGCGCCAGAGAGGCGGGGGCGGGACGGAACTCCTGCCCGCACTGGAGCGGGCTCTCAAACTCCCCAGGCCTGAGAATTTCTCCCGGACCATCGTCATCGCGACGGACGGCTACGTGCACGTCGAAACACAGGCCTTCGACCTGATCCGCAACAGTCTTCAAAACGCTAACATGTTCGCCTTCGGGATCGGCTCTTCGGTCAATCGCCACCTCATCGAGGGGATGGCGCGAGTCGGCATGGGCGAGCCCTTTGTCATCATGAAGCCCGACGAGGCCCCCGCGCAGGCGGAGCGCTTCCGCAGGATGATCCAATCGCCGGTCCTCACCCGTGTCAGGGTTGACTTCAAGGAATTCAAGACCTACGATGTCGAACCGGTAAGTATACCAGACGTGCTGGCAGAACGGCCCGTCATCGTCTTTGGCAAATGGCGGGGCAACGCCCGCGGACAGATCACCCTGAACGGCGTCTCGGGAAGCGGTTCCCATAGGGACGTCATCGATGTGAGTGCGGTGAAGCCATCAAAAGAAAACGCCGCCCTGCGGTATCTGTGGGCGCGCCACCGTATCGCTATCCTGTCCGACTATAACAAACTCCGCCCCGATGACGGGCGCATCAACGAGGTGACCGATCTCGGGCTCAAGTACAACCTCCTCACGGCCTATACATCCTTCGTGGCCGTCGACACTGAGGTGCGAAACACCGGCGAAAAACCGACGACAATCAAACAGCCGCTGCCTCTGCCCCAGGGCGTTTCGGATTATGCCGTGGGCGGCGCGGTGGCCTGCAAGATGTCCGCCCAGCTTTCCATGCCGGCCGCCCGGGAAGAGGCCAGCCGGGATGCCTCCGGAAGAACGGAGGGTAAAGGAGCTATCCTGAGCATCAGGGACGTGAAAGTCTCCGGCGGGCTCACGAAGGAGGCCGTTTATGCGGTATTTGAGAAGCATCGCCCGGAGCTCGAACGGTGTTATTCCGGCAAGGGGGAGATTACTCTTGCTCTGGTCATTGGAAAAGACGGGTCTGTCAAAAGCGTGAAGACCATGAAAATCACCCTCAAGGATAAAAACGCTGGCTCCTGCATTGCCGGTCAGGCCGGGAAGTGGCTCTTCCCCGCCCCGCTGGACCGGAAGGAGGCAAAGGTCACTATGACCATCGTCTTCAGGTCATAGCGAGTATCAAAACAAACTGGAGGCTGGTTTGTTCTCTAAGGCCAGCCTCCAGGCTTTTTGCTTATTCCTATCTTTCTTTTTCCAACCGCTTTCTTAAAGATGCCCAAAAAATAATCCACAGACCGACAAGAATGACAATGGCAGGCCCGAGGATCTGTGGATCAATAAAGCCTCCTTTCGTTGCGATTTTACCC